>JAUXFI010000149.1 GCA_030620125.1 Anaerolineae bacterium | reverse complement strand
CACTTGGCGACGACGGAGTCCCGAACTTGTTCGGGTGCGCCCCACACAGCAGATCAAAACTGCCCCAACAAGTTGGGGACTCCCCACAACCTAGAGTTCTCCGACAGCCTGCTAGAGGGATAGAGATAACGCTGTGCTGTTATCGCCACTTTGACGGTCGCCGAAGGACAAAACCATCGGCTTTGACGACTTGATCGGGAAACACGCTTTTGGCAAGCACGACTCGGTCGAGGTGAAGGCAAACGTCGCTGCTTACTTTGGAGGGAATCCCACCTTCGCTGTAAAGTACTTGGTCGCGACCAGGGTCTGGTTGGGTTTAAGAAGATGTCGGGCGACCTTTTGGAGGTTTAGCCAGTAAAAGTGCTTCCAGCCTTTGGAACGCAGACCGTAGTATAGGTTGAAGCCGTCAATGTAAACGATGACACGTTTCATAGCAGAGTCTTTGATCATAAAGGGACAGCCCCCCTTGCGGGGGGCGTCGGGCCGGAGATGCTATCTCCGGCGGGGTTGATCTAATCTTGCCATTTTTTTGTGATATTGTCAACATTCCTCCAGCAGACGTTCCGCCCGCTGCGTCAGGGTCTCGAACCGTCGCCCAAGCTTGTCCACAGGCTCGTTCTGAATCTCCACGAAGAAAGGATCCGTGGGATGTGGCGACTGGATGTGGGAATGTGCAGTTTTCAGAAGCGGCGCCCAGGGGTAGCCGTGCCGCTTGAGCCCAATGACCGCTGCTTCTTCAAAAGCGCCCGGATACGTTTCTTGACCAAATAAGTCGGGTTGTTGCCCCAGCGCCAGCTCTACCAACGCCGCATCGAGCAGCAGCCGGGCCGCCCGAGCCTCCAGGGCGCTGCGCTGCGCTCGCTCCAGTTGTGCCTGGGCGTGTCTTATGGACTCCCACTCAGCCTCTACGAGTCTGTGCAAGTCGCGCCGGGCTATCTCGGCTGCCTCTTCCGACCACTCGCCGGTGGACACGGGGGCTTCCATCGCTGCCTGCAGGTCTGCCAACCGGTCCAATCGCCAGGGTTGCCCACCGGCGTCCAGGGCATAGTAGGCCACACGGGGGAGTGGCCTCTCTACCTCCAGGCGCACGACACGACCCTCAATCCCTTCATCATCCTCGGCCAACACAGGAACTTGCTCCAGGAGTGACTCCAGCAAGGGATTTCCAAAGGTGAGCAGTTGCAGTGTGTTGGGATGGGTGTCGAACGTCACAGGGTCAAAGGTGACGGCTACCTCGCGCCTGTCGTGTTGCAGCCAGAGTGCGTTCTCGATAGTCTCGTGTGGCCGGAAGTAAGCCTGTAGCGTCGGCGCAGTCGTCAGCGTGGCAGCCAATTCAGGTAGTGTAACTGGCGTGTCCAGCACAACGCTTCCCTCCGCCTGGTCAACCCATTCGTCCAAATCCAGGCCAGCCTGCACGTTGTCCAGTTCAGCCTGGATACGCTCCAGTTCGGCCCGCAGCGCCTGCTGCCGTTCGGCCTCTGGCACCATCGCCAACGCCTGGATTGTCCGGCCTACGCGAGCCAGGATGGGTTGCAGTGGCCCTACCACGTCTTGGAACCAATCAATGCGCCGGGAGAGGGCCTGGTAAACTCGCGCCTCGACGGTGTCCTCGTAAAAGTAGTTGTATATCCACACCTCTTTGTACCGCTGTTCGATGCGATCCACGCGCCCGATGCGCTGTTCCACCCGCATCGGGTTCCAAGGCATGTCGTAGTTGATCAGTACGCCGCAGGTCTGCAAGTTGAGGCCCTCGCTGGCCGCCTCGGTGCAGAGAAGGATCTTGATCTCCTGGCCTTCTCGGAAAGCATTCTTGATATCTTCCTTGTTCACTGGCACCCACATTACACCATCCCAACGCTCGCCGCCACGACCGCTGTAGCAGGCCACCTGTGGCCCGTAACTCTGCCGCAATTGCTCGCGTAAAAAGTCCATTGTGTCGGTGTACTGGGTGAAGACGATCACCGTGTCCCGCTGGCGAAACGCCTCGTTCATATCCTTCAATAGTTGTTCGACCTTGGAGCCGTGACCACCGAGCAGGCCCAGCGCGTGCACAAAATCCTCGACGTAAGCGATCTCTTCGCGGAAGAGAGTGCGGTCCGCCAGGTCCCACTCGTCCACGTCCAGGCTCAGTTCTTCTTGCTCCACATCGTCCTCGACCAGCCCCAGAACCTGCCCTGCCACCGCGAGTACTCGTGGCGGTGAGCCTGCCGAGGGGTCAGCCTGACCGCGCAGGAAGGCCAGTCGCCGCTTGAGGCTCTGCTGCACGGCATAGAAACTGCCCGTCAACCGCCGGCGGTAGACGGTCATCACAAAGCCTAGCCCCTTGCGCTCACTCTCGTACTTGCGGTAAAAGTGAGTGATGTATTCCTCGATCCGCTCGTAGAGTGCCCGCTCCTCGTCGCGCATCGGGATCCACACCAGGCGCGGGTCACGATCGGGCACGTTGGCCTGGAGCAACCCCCGTCGGACGTATTCCCGCAGCAGGTGCCGTGTGTTGCGAGAGACCAGCCGGCGCAGCGGGGTGTGCCTCTTGACCAGACTGACCGCCATCCAGCGTGCCGTGGTTGGGAGACGTTGGATGGTGCGGCCTGGATTCGTTTCGTCCACCAGACCGCGCACCCGCTCCCAATCCACCGGCCCCAACTCCTGCGACGCTGTGGCCTCGAACTGCGGGTCCAACTGCCCATTCCCCATCGCCAGTTCTGAACGGAGGAGACGGAAGACAAACGACCAATCTGTCTCCTCCAGGGGACGGCGTAGTTCATTGTAGAAGCGGATAAAGTGACGACTATCGGCTCCCCATTCGTCGCTCAGACCCAAGAGGCTGAGCAGGTCCCACACTTCGATGGGATGCACCTGCATGGGAGTGGCCGTCATCAGGATGAAACCCCGGGTGCGGGCCTGCAACTGGTTGAGCAGTTCCAACAGCCGGTTGGGGCGATATCTTCTCAAGTCCAGGAAATCCCTGCGCCGGGCGTGGTGAGCCTCGTCTACGATCACCAGGTCCCACGGGCGGGCCTCCAACAACGTCTGCTGTCGCTCCCACCGCTTGACCAACTGGCTGGAGGCCAGCGCCAGGTCCACGCTATCCCACGGGTTCGGCGTGGCCGGCACCCGTTCTGCTCCCCGAATATCTCGAAAGACTGAGCCGTCGTAGACAGGCACGTTGAGGGCGAACTTTTCGTACATCTCCTCCTGCCACTGGCGCAAAACGGACTTTGGAGCCAGGATGAGCGCGCGAGACACGACGCCGTTCAGCCAGAGATGGCGCAACACCAGCCCCGCCTCGATAGTCTTGCCCAGGCCAACTTCGTCCGCCAGTAGGTAACGGGAGGGGAAACTCTCCACCACCCGGCGTGCGACGGCTTGCTGGTGCGGCCAGGGCACGGCGGCGCAGGTGGCTGCCGCCAGACCCGACGTGCCAGCCAGGTGTGGCGCATCACGCAGGAACTGGCACAAGACCTGCTCCTGCCGCAGGGCAGGGGCCAGCACTATCTCGGCGACCCGTTCGCGCACCATCTGCGGCGCGCGTTCCAGGGGGTCGCGTGCGGGGGCGCTGGACGAGGCGTAACGCAGGAGACTCTGACGGGCCGCTTCGGGAACGGGGAGCGAGATCCAATCCGGCTCACGGTGTGACCAGAGCCGCTCAAAGCGGCCTACAGCCTCGGCCACCCAGGCCCGACCTTCCGCCCAGGAGGAAAAGACCATAAACTGCTCATAGTTGTGTTGCCAGCCGGTTTCGGATTCGTTGATGCTGCCACTGAAGGCAATCTGGTCGCCCTGGGTGTCGGTAAAGATGCCAACTTTGGGGTGAAAATAGGAGTTAGCCTCAGACGCGGGCCGGGGCAGCCCGTCCGGCCCTTTGGGGAGGACGACGAGCATCTCCAATGTCCCGGTCGCCACCATCCAGGCCAGTGCAGCCAGCCGGTCGCGCATCATCTGGTCGGCCAGGGTCTCCGGGTCGGGCAGGGCAGTCCCCAGGCGGGCGGCGACGACCTCCCGCAGGGCGTGTCCCTCACGGATGGCCTCCACGTCCTCGGACCGCAACTGCGCCCCGACGAGCAATCGCATCTGTCCGCCGCTCGCGATCAGATGCGCTATGCCCGCAGCCGCCACGGCCAAGGCGCTGCTGGTAAAGTAGCCGGTCATCCGGTCGTAGCGGGTGCTGGCCCGCAAGGCCGGGATGTAGAACTCGTGCAGGCGGTCGTCGGAGGGGCCGTAGCTCAGTTTGAATGGATAGTCACGTAGGCTCATCTTGCTTCAGGTCAACTCAACGCTTGCGCCGCCGCCGCTTGCGCTGCTTCTTTCCCCCGGCCTGCGCCCGCTCTTCGCGCAGACGTTCCAGGCGGTCGAGTACATCCCCTCGGTCTTCCAGGCCGGGGCGAGCCAGTGCTCGCTGCAGAATCGGTTCTGCGCGGTCATAGTCCTTGCGGCTGTCGCGGAACAGCCAGTACATGTCCGACCAGTTGATGTAGCCCCACGCCCAGTCGGGGTTGGCCTCAACCAGGGCTTCGAACTTGACCTCGGCGGTCTCAATCTCGCCCAGCCGCCAGTAGGCCTCGGCCTCCGCCCGCATAAAGTTCCCCCGCATCAGCCACTCTATGCCGGTGAAAGTCCCCAAAAACTCCTGGCAGTAGCGAATACAGAGCCGATGGTATTGGGGATCATCTCTGCCGGCGTTTCTCAGTTCCATCTGCAAGTCCTGGCACCAGTTGAACATCGCCTGCGTTCCCCGAAAGTCCTCGTCCAGGGCCTTTAGCGTGTTCCGCTCCGGCGTCACTTTGTCCTTGAGCCACTCCCATACCTGCCACCAGGCATCACAGGCGTCGGTAGTGCGGCCTATCTCCAGCAGGTGGTACCCCTCTTGCATCCGCTTGTTGATCTGCTCGAAACAGATGCGATCCGGGATCAGTCGTTTCCAAAGCACGATGGCCGCCATCCAGACAAAGTCCTCGTCGTAGCGTCCTTCGGGGTGGAAAGTATACTGCGCGTACCACTCGTCGGCCAGGAGTTGCGCCGATTCGTGCCGCTGGGCCGCCGCCTGGTAGTCCTCTGGGGTCACGGAGACGCCCAGCCGGTTGAGCCGGTCAAAGATCTCGTCGGTGGACATCGGCTCAATCTTCTCGAAGGTCCACCCCTCCTCAATCCTTTTAAGCAGCTTCCTGCGAAAGTTCGGATCATTGAACAGATTGTCCAGACTTTTACCCACTGCCGCCTCCGCTAGCCCTCTATCCCCATACCGTTACAGTCCCAGATGACGGGCTATCTCATTCCAGTGATCCTCGGACT
>JAUXFI010000210.1 GCA_030620125.1 Anaerolineae bacterium | reverse complement strand
CGCCGACGCCACGTCGCCGACGTTGGCCACGACCTCAACCTGCCGCCCATCCTGCGTGATGGCCGGCTCTCCAATCTGGCGCAGCGCTTCGGCCTGGCGAGAGACGCGACGCGCCTCTCGTTCCTGGTAGACCTGCACTACCTCGGGCGCTGGCTCAATCTCCACCTTCCCCGACTCGCCGTCTAGAGCCAGGATCGTCCCGTCCGCCACCTGCAACAGCGGATCGCCCAGGCCCACCACGGCCGGCAGATTCCACATGCGCGCCAGGATAGCAACGTGAGAGGTCGCTCCCCCCATCGCCGTACACAGACCGCGCACCTTCTCCCGATCCAGCCGCGCCGTGTCCGAGGGTGTCAGGTCCCGAGCCGCCACGATCACCGGCTCAGAAAAGTCGCTCAGGGAACGTTCTTCGGCGATTCCTAACAGGACACGCAACACCCGCTCACCCACGTCCCGCACGTCTGTGGCGCGTTCGCGTATCAATTCGTCGCTCAATCTTTCAAAACGGCCTACCCACTGGCCGATAACGTCGTTGACAGCGGCCTCGGCATTGCAACGCCCCGCAATGATTCCCTCCTCGACGGCCTGGCGCAGTTCAGCATCCTCCAATATCATGCGATGGAACTCGAAGATGCGGCCGGTCTGCTCGTCGGCGGTGGCAGACACATGTTGCTGTACCTGATCGAGTTGGCGACGCGCGACGTCGAGCGCCTGCCGGAAACGGCCCACTTCGGATTGGGGATCATCCACCGCGCGCCTTTCCACATGCAGGTCAGGCTGCCGGTAGACGAAGGCGGGGGCGATGGCGTATCCTTCAGAGGCGCCGATGCCCTGCAGGCGTGAGGGCGCTTCCCCTCGGCCCCCTCCCATGCTGGGGAGGGAAGAGGCGGCGGTCTCTTTTACTGTTTCCACTCCTTCCATTTCGCCAAAACCGGCCTCCACCAACGTGGACAAGGCCACGATAGCCTGATCGGCGTCCTCGCCCTGGGCCACGATGCAGATGCGCTCGCCTTGCCGGGCGCTGGCCTGGCTGGCGACCTGCATCATGCTTTTGGCGTTCACCGATTGGCGGTTCTGCGTCACGTTCTGCACGGTGATCTGCGCGGCAAATTGAGCGGCGGTCTGCACGAAAAGGGCCGCCGGGCGGGCGTGCAGTCCAATCGGGTTAGAGATGAGCAGCGTGACGTTCCGCGAGGGGCCTACCGGAGCAGCGGGGGTCTCCGGCGGAGGCGCAAACGGCGCTTCCTCTTGAGGAATCTTGGGCATCGCCAGAGCGGTCTCGGCAGCACGCTGCACCCGATCCAGATCATCGCCCAGAGAGGCGGACACGGCTGCGGCAATAGCCCCTTCCACCAGAGGGGCATTGCTCAACCGAATGTGCGACCGGCGTTCCGGGGGCAACACTTCCAACACCATCTGGGTGGTCATCACCGCGCTGCCCAAGTCCATCAAGATCAGGACGCCATCATCGCTGTACACGGCCTCCACCGCTTGCTGGATTCTCTCAAAACTTGTACCCAGCCCTCCTCCCGCGAGGCCGCCGGCCGCAGCAATGAGCAGCTCGCTCTGCGCGCTGATCTGACCGGCCAGTGCGCAGACGCCATCGGCCAATTCCTGGCTATGTGTTACTATTACGATACCTACCAAATTTGTCTCCTCGTCAGGTTCGTAGTCACGCACGAAGCGTAGCGAAGTGCGGTTTCGCGCCACTGCGTTACGCTTCGAGGCGCACTACAAGCCTCTCCGTGCTGTTAACTGAGGGCTGCCACCAACTCGCGGCAGTAGGCCGGAATGTCGGCCACCACCCGCCCCCAGACCAGGTTGCCGTCACGAAAGGCCGGCTCGTCCACCCAAACAGCTCCAGCATTGAGCAGATCATCCTTAATGCCCAACGACCCGGTAGCGCGACGCCCGCGCAAGCTCACTGCCGAGATAAGCACCAATCCGGCATGGCAGATGGCGCCTACGATCTTACCTTGCTCGTACATTCCGCGCACTAGGGACAGCACGGTTTGATAGCGGCGCAATTTGTCCGGCGCCCACCCGCCGGGGATGAGCACCGCGTCAAAGTCTTGCGGACTCACATCGCCCGCGCCCGCGTCCGCCGTAGCCGTCAGTCCCCCTGACTTGCTCGCGTAAGTCTCGCCGGCCTTGAGGCCCACTACAGTGACATCTGCGCCTTCCTCCTGCATACGCATCAATGGCGTCCAGAACTCCAGGTCTTCGTACCCTGGCCCAACCAAAACGGCGACACGCTTCCCCTTGAGTTTCACCTTGTGCTCTCCTTCTGACACGCCGGACAATTGCGCACCTCGCTGGGAGGGGCAGCGGATCGCTCCCCCCGGCCCACGTAGCCCACTGCCCCGCACCGACAAGCGTACCAGCCCTCGTGTACTTGCTTGAAGGGCAGGCGAGGAGTGAGCAGATTCACCGCCTCTACCCCGCTTCTCCAGCGGGCGTTGGTCAGCAGGCACCGGCAGCCCGCCGCCTGCAGCCGCTCAAAGTACACCTCGAAGTGCTGACAATGGCGCATCAGAAGCACCGCGGTTGTGATGCCCGGTGGGATAGAGAAATCGAGGGCATTGGCGCACACCACGTGCAAATTGCGCGGCAGGCGCAAGCCGATGATCTGCAACGCCGAGCCGACCACCAACGGATTGACTTCCAGCGCGTACACCCGCCTGGCTCGTTCTGCTATCCGCAGCGCCAGGCGCAGGTCGCCGGCTCCGATCTCCAACACCACGTCATCGGGGGCGACGTGGCTTAACACCGTGCTGTACGTCTCCTCGTCATAGGGACTGAACCAACCCTCCCATCCGGCCAACTCGTGACCGGCGACAAAGTCCCCGAATCCCTCTTGGAATTGGACGCGCTGCTGCTCCGTATCAGACTTCAGGCGTCTCAGCGCCAAGTCCACACTGGCTAAGCTCATATCATCCCTTCGACAGCGCTCACAGGCCGGCGGCTTCCAGAAGCCTCTCCGGTTGGCCCCGGTAGTCTTCCCAGGGGATCGCGCCTCTCACGATGCCCATCAACGTAGCATACAAAACTTCGTTGGCGGGGACTCGCATCCCCATCTCCCGCGCCTGTGCGACCACCGCCCCGTTCAGAAATTCCACCTCCGAGTTCTTTCGCTGGCGAACCAGGTCCAGATACAGTGAGGGCATCTTGCCGCCCCGGCTCCGCACGATGGCGCGTTGAAAGATAGGCCGCAACAACCACTCAGGCAGAGAGCTGATTCCCCAGGCCAGGAGAGGTACGGGATACCCAGGCAGGCTCACTGGCCGCAGGCCCAGGGTGCGCATCACTGCCCTTGCTTCGCGGAAAGCGGTCCGCTCCAGG
>JAUXFI010000105.1 GCA_030620125.1 Anaerolineae bacterium | reverse complement strand
GCTACGCCCCACAGGGCTGCGCCCCCGGTCTATGGGGAAGATTGAGGCGGCAGACATTCACCTGCCTCCCAGTATTTTCGGCATAGGAAAACGGACGCGGTACTAGGTAGCGAACTCTACGGCAGTGGGGGAGTTGTGGGTGGAGGGTGAGTCATGGTCTGGATAGCGGTGATGTTTGCAGTGATCGGCCTGGGTGCTGTGGTGAGTGGGGTTATCATTTCTCGCCGGTCTAGCCAGTCTTTGATCAAGGAGCGACTGGGCCTCACCGATGAAGATATGGCTGCGCAGGCTGGGATCCCTGGGGGACGCAGGTCTCCCCTGGGGGATGCCCTGAACCGTACTCTTGTCAGACGGGGAGTGGGCGCCGACCTGGCGACCCAACTGGCGCAGGCGGACATTAAATTCACTGTGAGTGAGTTTATGGCAGCCACCGTCATCATGGTCATCGTTGCCACGGGATTGACTTTCTTCCTCTCCGGGAGTGCGTTGACCGCTGCCGGGGTGTGTCTGTTGTGCTTTTTTGCTCCCCGCTGGTACATCACGTTTCTGCGTGGACGACGCTTGCGGTCGTTTAACGACCAATTGAGTGATACGATCAATCTCATGGTGAACGGCATCCGCTCCGGCTACAGCGTCATGCAGTCGATGGAGTCGGTGTCGCGGGAGATGAGCCCGCCGATTTCCGTCGAGTTTGCTCGAGTGGTGCAGGAGGTGCAACTCGGCATAACGTTGGAGATTGCGCTGAGTAACATGTTGCGCCGCATGCCCAGCGATGATCTGGATATGATGATCACGGCCATCAACGTGCAGCGTGAGGTTGGCGGCAATCTGGCTGAGGTGTTGGACTCGATTAGCTACACAATTCGGGAGCGCGTTCGCATTAAGGGTGATATTCGTGCTCTCACGTCCTATGGCCGTGGCGCAGGCAACTTGATCAGCGCCGTCCCAATCATTCTATCGGTGATCGTTTATCTCATCAATCCTGAATTCATGGGGTTGCTGTTCGTCCATCGCTGCGGGTGGATGATGATTGGTGCGGGGTTACTAGGGGTCGTATCGGGCTATATAATCATCATGAAGATCGTAGATATTGAAGTGTAAGAGTGCAAAGATCTTCCCGGAAGCTCGATACAATCTGCCGAATGTCAGAAACCGGTCAGGTTGGCCGCATTTCTCGTCATTATTGGGCCGTCAAAGCTTCTGGGAAGGTGACTGCTCTGATTTTTGGGACACGCCGTGAGAGAGTCAGACAACTCCTGGGACAGGGGAGGCGCGTATGGACACTATGATACTGGTCGCTATAGGTTTGTTTGTGTTGCTGGGTTTTGGTCTCATTGTCATTGGCCTGACTCGCTCGCGGGAACCCAGCACCGTCGAAGATCGTCTGGCCCAGTTTGGCGCGTTGGATCTGCCGCCCACGCTGGAAGAGATCGAACTGGCGCAACCTTTCAGCGAGCGTATTCTGATGCCCTTGCTGGGAAGTCTGGCCCAGTTCGCAATGCGTCTCACACCACAGAAGAGTGCGGAGGCGACCCAGCATCAACTTGACCTGGCTGGCAATCCCTACGGCTGGGACCCTGGCAAGTTCCTGGGCGTCCGTCTGTTATCAACGCTTTTGTTGGGCGGGTTGGGATTTGCCCTCGTGTTTATCGCGAGCAACGTGGACTTTGCACGGCGTATTCTGATACTCGTGGCGGCGGTGGTGATGGGCTATTTTCTCCCAACGCTGTGGTTGAGGATAAAGATCAGCAATCGCCAAAAGTCCATCATCAAGGCGTTGCCAGATGCGCTTGATTTGTTGACAATCTGCGTAGAGGCGGGCCTGGGTTTCGATGCCGCTCTGGCCAAGGTGTCCGAGAAGTGGGATAACGACTTGAGCCTGGCATTCACACGAGTACTCCAGGAGATCCAGTTGGGCAAACTGCGCCGCGAGGCGCTGCGTGAAATGGCGGATCGTATGGAGATCCGGGACGTGTCCACTTTCGTGGCGGCCATCGTTCAGGCGGAACAACTGGGCGTCAGTATTGCCAGGGTGCTGCGCATTCAGTCGGATCAGATGCGCATACGGAGGCGTCAGCGTGCCGAGGAGTTGGCCCGCTCAGCGCAGGTCAAAATACTGCCCCCGGTTGCTTTCCTGATCTTTCCCAGTATTTTCATCGTCCTGCTGGGGCCAGCCGTCATTACGTTTATGGTGATGGAGAACCCCATCTTTTAGCAGGTGAACAGAGGCTGGTGCTAGAGTTGACATCAGAAACGGGTTCCTTTGTCCGTGCCGGTCAAATTGGTCGCCACTGGCGCGGTCTCTGCGGTCAATTTCTCGATCTTTTGTTTCCCCCGCGTTGTGTTGGTTGTCGCCGGGTGGGCGTTTGGTTGTGCGCTGACTGCCTGGATCAAATCCCTCACGTTGAACCCCCGTTCTGCGCCCGCTGCGGGAACGTGGTTGTGGCCGGTGACCTCTGCGTGCGTTGCCGAACCTTTCCCTTGCGGATCGAATGTATACGCTCGGCAGTCTACTTTGAGGGTGTGCTCCGCAAGGCGATGCACCGGCTCAAGTACCGCGGGCATACGGCGCTGGCCGTGCCCCTGGGTGGTCTGATGGCTGCCTATTGGACAGAACATTCGATGCCGGCTGATGTCATAGTGCCTGTTCCGCTGCACGCTGCCCGTCTGCGCGAGCGTGGGTATAACCAGGCGGCGTTGCTTGCCCGCGAGATGGCCCGCCAGGTTGGGTTGGCGGTGGACGAGCAGGCGCTGACGCGGCAGCACGCGACAGCCCCACAAGTGAAACTCGATGCCAAACAGCGGAAGGAGAATGTCCGCGACGCTTTCCGTTGTTCCGATGGAGCATTGGCTGGCAAGCAGGTGTTGTTGATTGACGACGTATGTACTACGGGCGCTACGCTGGAAGCCTGCGCGGTTGCCCTGCAGGAAGGGGGAGCTCGCGGCGTGCGAGCTCTGACGTTAGCCCGTGCGCGCTGAACCAGGTGAAGACGTTAAACGTGAAGCGTGAAACGTGATCGCATTCTGCACATTACGTTTTACGCATTACACATTACGTATGTATCACGTCCCAGTTCTCACCTGTGTCTGGCACACACACCAAATCTGTTGCAAGGAGGAAGCCTGTGGAAATATCTATCTTTGCCCGGAACATGGAGATGACTCCGCGTTTGCAGGAGTACGTAGAACGAAAAGCTGGAAAGCTGGACCGCTATCTGCCCTGGATTGATGATGCGCGGGTTGACCTGGCGGTCGAGAACACGCGCAGTTCTGCCCATCGCCAGGTGGCACAGTTGACGGTACGAACTCGCGGCACTATCCTGCGTGCTGAAGAACGCACTGGTGATATGTTCGCTTCGATTGACGCGGTACTGGACAAGATGTACCGCCAGATCGCGCGTTACAAGGGCAAGCGTCAGGATCGGTGGCACGCGGCTATTGAGGAACTTCCTATCGAAGAGCCGGTGGAGGAGCCAGAGGGGGAGATCGTCCGCGTCAAGCGCTTCGAGGTCCGGCCTATGATGCCGGATGAGGCGATTGAGCAAATGGAATTACTGGGCCACCGTTTTTACGTTTTTCTGGATGCGGACGAGGATGCCATCAACGTTGTGTACAGACGGGATGATGGCAACTATGGTTTGTTGCAGCCGGAATTTGCCTGAGGCACTGGGAGAGTCTGGCGCAGCAGAACGTTCTTGAGGCTGTGGCTCGGGCTGGTGCTACAAGTTTTCCCGCTGTGCGCATACGAGGGGGTTCGGTGCCAACCGGGCCCCCTTTGAACAAGGAGGAGCCTGGTTGGCGGAGAAGGTGACTTTACTCCTCACGGTCGGGGGGTGGGGACGGAGTGATGTAGAGCGAGCGCTGGATGGAGCACACCGGGCGGCTGCGCGCGATTTGTTGGAGGTGTTACTGCGCGCGGATATGATTGACCGGGCTATAGTCGCCACCGACGACGCTGCCTGGGGCGATACGCTCACCGACCTGCCGGTTGAGGTGGATCTCGATCCGCCAGGGGAGTCCTTTCACTTTGGGCGCCGCTTGGCTGGGCTGATCGAACGCTACGAAACGCAATGTGTGCTTTACAGCGGAGGCGCGTCGGCTCCGCTGATGGGTGTCGAGCGCTGGACCGAGGTGCTGACCAGGTTGGCGCAGGCGGAGCGGCTGGTGGTCACCAACAATTTGCACTCCTGTGATTGGGTGGGCTTTGCTCCTGCAGTTGAGGCGATACCACTCGTCGTCCAGGAGGCGAACGACAACGCGATAGCCTGGGTGCTGGCCAACGAGGGCGGCCTGCCGTTCGAGAGCTTGCCCGCGTCGGCTGCCACGCGCTTTGATCTCGACACGCCGGCAGACCTGCTGATCGCCTTACGTCATCCAGGCATTGGGCCGCACCTGCGCTGCTTCCTCAATGGGCTGGGTTGGGAAACGCCACAGTTGGATGGCGTGCTGGCTGCGATGGCCCGTGAGGGCGGGAGCCTGGCGGTCGTGGGCCGGGCGTCGGCGGCGGCCTGGGCTGCGTTGGAGCAGGCAACTCGTTGTTGGGTGCGGGTCTTTGCCGAAGAACGGGGGATGCGGGCCAGCGGACGGCAGGAACGGGGGGAAGCGCGCTCGCTGCTGGCCGATTATCTAGAGTTGACCGGCGTAGAGGGCTTTTTCGACGAGTTGGCGGAACTGGTTGACGGGGTGCTGTTCGATAATCGCGTCATCCTGGCGGCGCGGGGGCTGTGGCCCTCGACGCCCGATCGCTTCAACTCTGATCTGTACCGCTGGGATAAGGTGGAGGAGCCATTCTTGCGCCGCTTGACTCGCGCTGCGGCGGAGGCGCGGGTGCCGGTGGTATTGGGCGGGCACGCGGTGGTGGCGGGAGGGCTGATGGCACTGGTCGAATCGTTCCAGGCTGGGCACAAGGAGTCGTGATGCCGGCGATACTCTTCGTCTGCACCGGGAATCTTTGCCGCTCTCCGATGGCAGAGGTGTTGTTGCGGGCACGGCTGGCCCGCGACGAACTGCGACGTGGCTGGCAGGTGAGCTCGGCCGGCGTCTGGACAGTTGATGGACGACCGGCAAGCGCACATTCCATAGAGGAGATGGCTCAACGCGGGCTTGACCTGCGCGCCCACCGCTCGCGCAACGTCACCCGCGAGATGATGGCCGGGGCCGACCTGGTGCTGGCGATGACGCGGAGTCATTCCGAAGCGCTGGGAGCGGCCTTTCCCAGGCAGTCCCACAAGGTGTACCTGCTCAGCGAGATGATCGGGCAGATGTACGACATCCGCGACCCATACGGCGGTACGCGGCTGGAGTATGCCTACACCGCCAAAGAGTTGGAGCAGTTGATCGAGGGTGGCTACGAGCGTTTCGTAGCGCTGGTTGAAGGGGCAGGCGGCTGAAAGTCGCCCAGCGTCCGCCTCACTTTCTTCACCAGGTCCTCGGGCGTGACCACGCGCCGCTCATCTGCCCAGCGTGCTTTCAGTTCGACGCCGCCTGCCTTCAGGCTGCGCCGGCTCACCGTCACCCGCACCGGGCAGCCGATCAGGTCAGCATCGGCAAACTTGACCCCCGCGCTCTCCTCCCGGTCGTCGTACAGCACCTCAAGTCCAGACCTGACAGGTTTTCCGAAACCTGTCAGGTCTGCGTAGATTGCCTCGGCCTGGGCGTGTACCGCTTCGTCGGTGCCCAGCGTCAGCAGGTGGACGTCGAATGGAGCGAGGGCGGGCGGCCAGACGATGCCGTGCTCGTCGTGGTGGGTCTCGATGACTGCTGCCATCAAGCGCCCCACGCCGATGCCGTAAGAGCCCATCACGATGGGCCGTTCGTGTCCTTCCGGGTCGAGGTAGGTCGCGCCCACGGCCTCTGAGTAGCGTGTGCCCAGCTTGAAGCAGTGGCCCAGCTCAATGGCCGATTCCGCCGCGAGCGTTCCATCGCAATGGGGGCAGAGGTGCCCGGCCTGGGCCTGCGCGATGTTGGCCAGGAGGGTGACGGCAAAGTCGCGGGGGTAGTTGACGCCGGTGAGATGGTAGCCGGGCCGGTTCGCCCCGGCGACAAAGTTGCTGCCCACCTCAATGGAACGGCCGGCCACGACCAGCACGCCCGATCCGTCGCGGGTCTCCCGTACCCGCAGGCCCACCGGGGAGGCGTAGCCCGGCTCGGCTCCGGCGGCGCGAATCTCCTCGTCGGTCGCGGGTCGCAACTCCCCGCCACCCAGCAGGTTTCGCAATTTTGTCTCGTTCACCTCCAGGTCCCCGCGTATGACCACGAACACCAGTCCCTGAGCCTCCAGTGTGTAGAACACGGCCTTGAGCGTCTGGCTGGTCGGCACGCCGACGAAAGCAGCCACGTCCGCGATGGTCTCGCAGTCGGGGGTGGCGACGGGGCGCGGTTCCTCCAGGGGCTGTGATTCTGTCACGGGTAACCGGGACTCGGCCCGTTCGACGTTGGCGGCGTAGCTGCAGGCGGCGCAACGGATGATGGTATCCTCTCCGGCGGGGTGGAGCAGCATGAATTCGTGCGAATCGGCGCCGCCCATCATCCCCGTGTCGGCCTCGACGGGGATGGGGTTGAGGTCGCAGCGGGCAAAGATGCGCTGGTAGGCTGCGAGTATGCGGGTGTAAAATACGTCCAGACCGGCGGCGTCGGTGTCGAGGCTGTAAGCGTCCTTCATGCGGAACTCGCGCACGCGCAAAAGTCCCCCACGCGAGCGGGGCTCGTCCCGCACTTTGGTCTGGATGTGGTAGATGCCCCGTGGCAGGTCACGGTAGGACTGCACCTCCCGCCGCGCCAGTTCAACTACTACCTCCTCGTGGGTCATGGCCAGCGCGTAGTCGCGGCCGCTCCGGTCTCGCACCCGCATCAACGCCGGGCCGATGCTTTCCCAGCGGCCAGTCGCCTGCCAGAGTTCGGCCGGGTGCATGACGGGCATCAGCATCTCCTGCGCGCCTAGCGCGTCCATCTCCTGGCGCAGGATGGCCTCGATTTTGCGCACCACGCGATAGCCCAGCGGCAGGTAGCTGTAGAGACCGGCCCCCAAGAAGCGCACCATCCCGGCGCGAAGCGCCAGTTGGTGGCTGGTCAGTTCGGCGTCGGCGGGTGACTCCCGCAGCGTGCGCCCAAAGAGTTGTGACATTCTCGTTCCCATTCTCGTTTCCACCGGTTCACCTCCTTCAAAAACAGAGCCAGCCTCCGGGTTCCGAAGGCTGGCAATCAGCAAAGCAGACAATGGCTGGCAATGCCCATGCAGCGCTAACTGGCCCCCCGAAACGGGTGCGGCTGCGGGCTGCTAGCAGGCTGTCGGAGAACTCTAGGTTGTGGGGAGTCCCCAACTTGTTGGGGCAGTTTTGATCTGCTGTGTGGGGCGCACCCGAACAAGTTCGGGACTCCGTCGTCGCCAAGTGGG
>JAUXFI010000040.1 GCA_030620125.1 Anaerolineae bacterium | reverse complement strand
TATGGTGGCGGCGCGGGGCAAGCCGGTGCTCTTTTTCCCGGCCCGCTTCGACGCCCACGAGGTGCAGGCCGCCGACGGGTACGCCTACGACGTCGCAGTGCAGCGCTTCAACCACGACTACGGCCAGCACACCCCGTCGCTGGTCTCCACCGACGCACAGGGCGACTACTGGGGCAGCCAGGGCATCGGCACCGTCCCCCACTCCATCATCGCCTGCTTCCTGGGCGATACCGCCGCCGCCATGGTCGCTTTCGCCTCCACGCTCCCACCCGAGGTCTCTCGCATCGCGTTGGTGGACTTTAACAACGACAACGTCAACGACAGCTTGCGCACGCTCAAGGCCATGTTCGACCGCTACCGGGGGCTGATAGACGCCGGGAACGAGGAGCAGGCCCGCAAATACACCCTCCACGGCGTGCGACTCGACACCTCGCGCTCAGTCCGCGACGTGGCCGTGCCGCCGCTGGGCGACCCGGAACTGGACCTGGGCGTCAACCCGCGTCTGGTCTTTATCGTGCGCGAGGCGCTGGACCGGGCCTGGGAGAGTTGGGAACTGCCGCCGGAGTGGGAGGAGCGAGCCAAGGAATACTGCCGCAACGTCAGAATCGTCGTCTCCGGCGGGTTCAACCCGAAAAAGATCCGCCGCTTCGAGCGGCTGGGCGTGCCGGCAGATTCTTACGGCGTCGGCTCATCGTTGATGTCCAACGACACCATCGTCGGCACCAACACCGACTTTACCGCCGACGTAGTGCGCATCCGGGTGCAGGGGCAGTGGGTGGACATGGCCAAGGTAGGCCGTGCGCCCTGTGACAACCTGGAGATGGAGCAAGTGGTGTGGGAGTGAGGGAATAGTATCGGCCCGTTCACCGGTTCAACGGGTGAGGCGTGGGTCGAGCGCATCGCGCAGGCCGTCGCCCAGCAGGTTAAAGCCCAGCACGCTCAACATAATCGCTAGGCCGGGAAACATTACTGCCCACCAGGCCCCGCTGGTCAGGAAGCGATAGCTGTCGCCCAGCATGGCTCCCCATTCTGGTTCCGGCGGGATGGCCCCCAACCCCAGGAAGCCCAGTGCGCCCGCCCACAGAATGGCACTGGCCAGACCCATGGTCGCCTGGACGATGATGGGCGAAAGGGTATTGGGCATGATGTGACGGAAAAGGATGCGGGCATGACCTGCTCCTATTGACTGCGCGGCCAGGACGTACGTCTCCTGAGTCAAAGAAAGCACCGTAGAACGTAACAGGCGCGTGTACGTTGGAATGGCTACGAACCCGATGGCGATCATCGCCCTGTCCAGGCCCGGTCCCAGGAATGCCAAAATGGCGATGGCCAGCAGGTACGCGGGAAAGGCCAGGATGACATCCATCACGCGCATGATGGCGTTAGAGATGAACGAGCCGCCCATCGGCAGGGCCACGATTGCGCCGGTGACTAGACCCACTATCCCACACGCGGCAGCCGTGTAGGGACTGACCAACAGAGCCGGCCCGCCGCCGAGGAGAAGACCCGCACCAGCGAAGAGCAACACACGGATGGGAGAGACATCGCGAACCGCTCCTGACGCCCGAGGATCTTCCAAGAGCGCGGCCACGACCCCCAGCGCGCAGAACAAGAGTGCCTGGAATGGCTGCTCCGCAATCCAGGCTGAAAAGGACCCCAGACAGAGGCCGACGCTGCCAAAAAGAATGACGCTGCCTGTACGTCCGAGGGGCATACTCTCGTAGAATCCAGCCAGCAGGCCCAGCAGTCCCCCGATCGTCAGGGAGATGCCCACGGCCACTATGCCTACGCGCATAGAGTTCCACCCCCCGTGGATCACGCGGCGCATGATATCCCGCCCCAACTTGTCAGTGCCGAAGAGGTGGACAGACTTGACCTCCTCGGTGGGGAAGATGTTGGGTGGTTTGAGTTTGAGGGAGTAGTCGAGATCGGTCTTGGGATTGTATTCCCAGAAGAAATGGGACAGTACAGCCGACAGAACAAAGAAGGCCACGATCCCCAAACCCAGCCGGGCCGTGTTGCTAGCGCTCAACCGCCGCCACGCGTCTCCCCACAGCGACCGGTGCTCTCGAACGGCCCATTTCTTAGAATCGGTCAATTCGGTACTTTTGGATGTTTTCTTTGCCATTAGAGTCTCATTCGTAGTGGATTCGTGGGTCCAGAAAGGCGTAGGACACGTCCACAAGTAGATTGATGAACACAATGACGACGGCGATGAGCAACGCAGCGCCCTGGACGATTGGATAATCGCGTCCCAGGATGGCATCGTAGAGCCCCCATTTGCCGATCCCGGGCCAGGCAAAGATGGTTTCCGTTAGGACAGCGCCCGCAAGCAAATTGCCCATCTGGATGCCAATGATGGTGATTATCGGTAGGAAGGCGTTCTTGAGGGCGTGGCGGTAGAGAACCACCCATTCCGGCAATCCCTTGGCGTGGGCGGTGCGGATGTAGTCTGCCTGGAGCACGTCCAACATGCTGGCGCGCGTCATACGGGCGATGATGGCCACGGGGATGGTCGCCAGGGCCAACGCGGGCATAGCCAGGTGCCTCAGAGCATCCCACAGAGCCGCCCAGTTGCCGGTGACGATACTGTCTACGACGATGAGGTTGGTGATGGTTTTTACCTCAGTAGCGTGGTCCAGGCGGCCTCCGACGGGAAACCAATTCAGGATTACTGCAAAAAGCATGATCTCCATCAGACCCAGCCAAAAGATTGGCATAGAGACGCCGATGAGCGAACTGACCATGCTGACGTTGTCCAACACGGAATTGTGCCGCGCAGCCGACAGGATGCCGACCGGCAAACCTACAATGATGGCGATCGACATGGACAAGAGCGCAAGTTCAATTGTGGCCGGAAAGCGATGCTTCAGTTCCTCAGCGATAGGGATGCGGCGATGAATTGAATTGCCCATATCGCCATGAGCCAGCCGAATCAGGTAGCGGGTGTATTGACTGTCGAAGAATCCTCTGACGTCTCCCTGCTCCAGTGCTTCCCGGTCCAGGAACGTAGGGCGATTCAGTCCCAGTTGCTCGCGAATCCGCTCCACGTTTTCCTGGGCCGCATGCTCGCCCAACATCGCGATGGCTGGATCGCCAGGGATAAGGCGTACCAACAGAAAGATGATAATGGTGACGCCCAGCAAAGTGGGGATCACCGAGATAAGCCGGCGGATGATGTATCGAGTCAAGGGGCGACCCCTTTCTAGGGTACAGGGGAGGGCGAAATGCCCTCCCCTGTGGTTGTTCACACTTCCCAACCCGTCGCCGTCTCGCTAATGACGGCTTCCGGTGGCGTCAAGGTCGGGGTTCGTTCTAGTCAGGGCCCGTCAGGGCGCTATGACCGTCCCCTCGTAGTAGTCAGCGCCGACCGGCTGCGGCACGTAGCCACTGATCTCTTTGGAAAACAGGAGTGGCGTATTGTTGTGCGCGATCCACAAGCGGGCGACGTCGTCGTGTAGCAACTGCTCGACCTGCTTGTATTTCGCTTCGCGCTCGGACTGGTTGGGGTTGACGGCTGCCTCGTAGAGCAGTTTGGCCACTTCCTGGTTGGCGTAGAAGCCTTCACGTGGGTCGGGC
Organism: Anaerolineae bacterium; assembly: GCA_030620125.1. The sequence goes on along the minus strand of JAUXFI010000040.1, from coordinate 8,476 downwards.
TCTTTCGTGTCGTCAGCCGAGCTCAGGCCACCGAAGAAGTAGTTGTGGAAATTGTCGGGGTCGCCGTTGTCGCCGCCCCAGCCGAGCATGTACAGCCCGGGGAGCAGGCCGTTGCGCCGCAGACCCAGGTAGGTGGGCCAGTCGCCGGCCAACTCGAGCGTAGCGTTGATATTCGCTTTGGCCAGGTCGGCCGCCATAGCCTCGCCGATCTCCTTGGGGCTGGGGTAGTAAAAGCGGGTCACCGGCATGTAGTACAGCGTGAGCGGTATCTTGTCCCCGGCGCTGTAAACAGCATTACCATCGGCGTCCTCAATGTCGAACGCGATGGTTACCTCGCTCAACCCATCGGGGAAGCCCGCGTCGGCCAGCAGTTGCTTCGACAGTTCTGGGTCGTAGGCCCAGTCCTCGATCGAGTCGTCGTGACCCCAGACCAGCGGGGGCAAAAAGTTGGTCGACACTTCGCCGTACGCGCCGTAAAAGTTCTCGACCAGGCCATGGCGGTCAATGGCGTGAACGACGGCTTCGCGTACCTTGACGTCCAGGAACTCTTCGATCTGGTAAGGGAACGCCAGGTAGCCAGTATTCAGCGCCGGGCGGGCCAGGACGTACAGATCGGGGTCGGACTCGGCGGAGGCGATGTCCTCGGCCACGGCCTGCTCCAGGGCGTGGATGTCGCCGGATTTCAGGGCCAGGAAGCGGGCCGAGTCGTCGGGGATCACACGCCAGACAATCTCGTCAATGGTGGGCTTGCCACCCCAGTAGTCTTCGTTGGCCACTACCGTGATGTGATCGCTCTCTACCCAGTCCTCGAAGATGAACGGCCCGGTGCCTATACAACCTACGTTGGGCATGCCATAGCTTTCGCCGTGTTTCTCGATGGCCGCCGGGCTAGAGATGGCGAACATGTCCATGGCCAGGTTGGCCAGGAAGGGGGCCAATGGCGCGTTCAGGACGAACTTGACGGTGTAGTCGTCAACCTTTTCGACGGCAGTAATGACGCTGTCGTCGTCGAAGCCGAACCACATGTACTCGTAGTACTCGAACACCTGGCTCTCAAAGTGGTAGGCATTGTCGGTGAAGCGCCAGCGATCAAAGTTAAAGATGACGGCGTCGGCGTTAAAGTCGGTTCCGTCGTGGAACTTGACGCCCTCACGCAGCTTGCAGGTCCACTCGGTGCTGTCCGCGTTGGCGGTGCAGCCGGTGGACAAGGCCGGGATCGGCGTGGTGGAGCCGGACTCGTATTGATAGAGCGGCTCCAGGCATTGGCCAGTCACACGGAAGCTCTCGCCGTCGGTGACGATGGCGGGGTCTAGTTGGACCGAATCGCCACCACGCCCAAAGATGAACGTGCCACCTCCAGCCGGGGGCGCTTCGGTCGCCGGTGGAGCACACGACGCCACCAGGCCGATGACCAAGATCAGTGCCATTAGGGTACTCAGAACACGCAAGTGTTTCATCTTTCTTCTCCTTTTGTTCTTGAAATGGGTACACACTGAGCAGGCAAATCGAAGCATAGTATCCCGTGGCATCACCTCCCTATCGCACTAGCAGGTTTTTTGAGGAAGGGGCATTGCCCCAGCAAGCGATCTCACACAGCACACCGAAGCGCTTGTACCTGCAGTGAGTTGTAGTATAAGGGAAAATCACCGAATGTCAAGACTCCGTAGCACAACAACGGAGCGGGACAACAACGGATGAAGAACTATTCCATTCCTTTCCCGCTCCGTTCCTTTCCCATTCCGTTGTTGTGCCGTGGAACCTTTACCCTTACCCCGGCGTCTGAGTTACAGACCACTCACGGCTGCTACTCTGATAATGCGTCCTGTGATATACTGAACCAATACGTAATGCGTGACACGCGAGGAGAACGATCTGATGAAAAGACTATCCGCCTACAGAATCCTGGCCCTTGCCGTGCTGCTCAGCTTGCTGCTGGGGGCCTGTCGTTGTGGAGCCTGGCCTGTCCCCGCCCCCACACCCACACCCACTTCACCACCCTACACTCCGTCCTCACCCGGCGACGTCCCCGCTGTCATCGTTCAACGCACGCCGGAGCGGGGCGAGGAACTGCCGCCCGATGGAGCCATCGAACTCATCTTTGACCGGCCGATGGACCACGCTTCTGTCGAAGCCGCCTTCCACCTCAGCCCGGAGGTAAGCGGTGACTTTGAGTGGGCCGACGAGCGCACCGTGCGCTTCAAGCCTGCCCGCGATCTCAAGCGGGATACGGAGTATCAGGTCACACTCAGCCCTGAAGCCAAGACGACCGACGACAACTCCCTCGACGGGGCCTACCGCTTCCGCTTCCGCACCGTCGGCTACCTGGAGGTAGCACAGGTCATCCCCGCCCCCGACACAGAGAACGTGGAAGCCGCCAGCACCATCACCGTCATCTTTAACCGGCCCGTCGTCCCACTGACGGCGGTCAGCGACCCGGCTTATGCCGAACTACCCCACCCTGTTAGCTTCGACCCACCCATTACCGGCAGCGGCGAGTGGCTCAACACCTCCATCTACGTCTTCACCCCCGCCGCGCCCCTGGCCGGCGGCACGAACTATACCGCCCGCGTCGAGGCCGGGCTGACCGACACCACCGGCGGCGTCCTGGCTGAGCAGTACAAGTGGTCATTCTCCACCCAGCTACCCCAGGTCGTGTGGGTCTCGCCACACGAAGAGGCCGAACTGGTGGACGTGGACACCGCCGTCCAGGTCACCTTCAACATGCCGGTGGACTGCGCCTCAGCGGCCAAGTCCTTCAGCCTGCGCACAGGTCTGCAGGCGATCCCCGGCAGCTTTGAGTGCCAGGGAGACACCCTGACCTTTGCGCCCGACGAGCAGTTGGCCTTCGACACAGTCTACACGGTGCAGGTGGAGGCAGGTGTGCGCAGTGCCGGGGGCGGGCGGGGCATGCAAGACGATTACAAATGGTCCTTCAACACCGTCCCCCTGCCGCGCATCATCGGCACCAGGCCCTACGACGGGCAGCAGGACGCTCCGTCCTACACAGCATTCGAGATTACCTTCAACGCGCCCATTGACCCCGCCACGGTGATGCCCAACCTGGAGATGACCCCACCCCTTTCACCCACCCAGGTCTACACCTACTTTAACACCTGGGACAACACCTTCGTGCTCGACTTTGGCGCAGAACCCAGCACCGACTACGAGGTGCGCATCGGCCCCGGCATCGCCGATCCCTACGGCAACACGACCGGGCAGGAGATGACCGTGCGCTTCCGCACAGCCGACCTCGACCCCTGGGCCGAGATCAACGTGCCCGGCACAGTCGGCACTTGCGACGCGCACCAGCCAGTTCGCATCTCTGCCGGCTATCTCAACACCACCCGCCTCGACTTGAGCCTCTACCAGCTCGACCCGGAAGAGTTCTTCAGCGCCCAGCGGGACTGGTGGGATTACCGGCCCAGCAGCGATCCGATCCGCGAGTGGTCGGTGCCCGTCGAGGCCCCGCTCAACGAGAAAAAGCGCGTGCCAGTTGACCTGGCAACAGACGGCGGGCAACTGGCGACAGGTATCTACCTGCTGGACCTGCACGCCCCCGGCGTCGAGCACAACCACTGGATCCACCGCAAACTGCTGGTCGTCTCAGAGTACAACGTGACGCTCAAGGCAAGCCAGGATGAAATGTGGGCCTGGGCGACCGACCTGGCGACCGGGCAACCCGTCAGCGGGATCACGCTGACGGCGCTAGACAGTGAGAGGAACACCTTCGACACGGCGACGACCGGCGAGGATGGCCTGGCCTATTTCGCTGTGGACACTTACTACGATACCCTCTACGTCGTATCCAGAAAGCCCTTCGTGTTGGGCGGGACCGGATGGGACTGGAGCGCTGGCATCAGCCCCTGGGACTTTGGCCTGGAAGCGGGTCGCGGAAGGGACTATCGCGCCCACATCTACACCGACCGGCCCATCTACCGGCCCGACCAGACCGTCTACTTCCGGGGTATCGTCCGCGCCGAGGACGACGTGCGCTACAGTCTGCCCGGCGCCGGCCCGGCGGACGTGACCATCTACGACGCCGCCGGCGAGGAAATCTACCGAGAGGAACTGCCACTCGACGAGTTCGGCGCCTTCCACGGTGAGCTGGCGCTCGCCGAGGGGGCCAGCCTGGGCCGGTATTCTATCGAGGTGGGGAGCAGTGGCGAGTACTTTGGAGCCAACTTCCAGGTCGCGGCCTACCGCCCGCCAGAGTTCGAGGTCATCGTCACCCCCGCCGAGCCTGAACTGGCCTCCCCCCCCACGGGGGGGACCGAGGGAGATACGCAGGCCACTGTCGAGGTGCGCTACTTCTTCGGCGGCCCCGTCGCCGGCGCAAACGTCGAGTGGCGCGTCCTCTCCGCCCCCTATCGCTTCGATCCGGCCCAGTTCGGCCGCTACGACTTTAGCGACGATGACAACCCGTGGGTCTGCCGTTGGTGCTGGTGGTGGGAGCCTCCTGCTCCCGAGATCGTCCTCAGCGGCTCCGGCACGACCGACGACGAGGGACACCTGACCATCGCGCTGCCGACCGAGGTGATGACCGGCGGGCGACGGCTGACCGTCGAGGCGACCGTCTACGGCAAGGACGGGCAGGTCATCTCCGGCCGCGCCGGCGTCGTAGTCCACAAAGGCGAGTTCTACGTCGGCCTGGCTCCGCAGCAATACGTGGGCGAGGCTGGCGAGGAACTGGCGGTGGACGCCGTGACCGTGGACTGGGAAGGCGAGCGACTGCCCGACCAAAGCCTGGAGGTCGAGGTCTACCGCCGCGAGTGGGTCAATACCTTCGTCGAGAGTGAGGACGGGTCGGGCAGCGGTACCTGGGAATGGGAAGTGCTGGACACGCTGGTTCACACCGGCACACTGACCACCGACAGCAACGCCGAGGGAGTGTTGACCTTCACGCCGAACGAGGGCGGCTCCTACCGCGTCGTCGCCAGCGAGCGTACCCCCCCTCTGTCCCCCCCTGTAGGGGGGGATGGGGGGGTGCGCAGCTCCACCTGGGTCTGGGTCAGCAGCAGCGAGTACGTCTCCTGGCGGCGGGAGAACAACGACCGCATCACGCTCATCAGCGACAAGTCCACCTACGTCCCCGGCGAGACGGCCGAGATCCTCATCCCCAGCCCCTTCGCGGGCGAGCAATGGGCCTGGATCACCGTCGAGCGGGGAGGGGTGCTGCGACAGGAGGTCTTGCGGCTGGAGAGCAACTCCACCGTCTACCGCTTGCCCATCACCGCCGAGCACGCGCCCAACGTCTACGTCTCGGTCGTCATCTTCAAGGGGCCGGACGCGCCCCCACCCCCAGCCCCTCCCCCAACTCTGGGAGAGGGGAGTCCTTCCCCCACAGAGTTGGGGCGAACCGCCACGCACAAGGTGGGCTACGTCCTGTTGACGGTCGAACCGGTGGAGCAGGAACTACACATCACGTTGACCCCCAGCGTCGAGCAGGCACAGCCGGGCGACACCGTCTCCTTCAATGTGGAGGCCCGCGACGCGAGCGGCGAGCCAGTACAAGCCGCCTTCTCCCTCGACCTGGTGGACAAGGCGGTGCTGAGCCTGCACCCACGCCAGCCGGACGCCATCCTCGAAGAGTTCTACGGGCGACGCGGACTGGGCATCTGGACCTCCAGCGGCCTGGCTATCTCTGTCAACCGGCTGCTGCTGGAGCAGATGGAAGAACTCGTTGACGTGCAGGGCCTGGGAATAGGCGGTGGAGGCGCAGATGAGGACATGGCTCCTGAACCCACGGCAGCGCCCAGGGAGATGCTATCCGAAGAAGGCGAGATGCACAAATCAGCGAACGAGCTCCCGCCCGGCGTCGAGTTGCGCGAAGAGTTCGCTGACACCGCCTTCTGGGACGCAACCGTCGTCACCGACCAGACAGGCCGCGCCACTGTCGAGATCGAATTGCCGGACAACCTTACCACCTGGGTCTTTCGGGGCGTGGGCGTGACTGATGACACAAAAGTCGGCGAGGAGACGATGGACTTGCTGGTCACCAAGCCGCTCCTGGTACGGCCCGTGACACCGCGCTTCTTCGTCGTCGGCGACCGGGCGCAATTGGCGGCGCTGGTCAACAACAACACCGGCGAAACACTCGACGTGACCGTCACCCTGCACGCCACAGGACTCACATTGTGCGAATCAGCAAATCAGCGAATCAGCGAGTCCACGAATCCCGAACCTACGAGTCCCGAATTTACGATTTCCATCCCTGCCGGCGGTGAGGCCAAGGTGACGTGGTGGGTCGAGGTGGAAGACGTGGAGGCGGCGGACGTGATGATGAGCGCCGTCGCGGGCGAGTACTCCGACGCCGCCCGCCCGCGCCTGACCACCGGCCCGGAGGGTACGCTGCTCGTCCATCGCTACACCGCGCCAGAGATCGTCGGCACCGGCGGGCAACTGGTGGGCGAGGACAGCCGTACCGAGGTAGTGGCCCTGCCGCCAAAATACGACGACCGCCAGGGCGAACTCTCGGTCCGGCTCGATCCATCGCTGGCTGCCGGGATGCGCGACGGCCTGGATTATCTGGAGCACTTTCCCTACGAGTGCACGGAACAGATTGTGTCAAAGTTCCTGCCGAATGTGTTGACTTACCGGGCATTACAAAGATTAGAGATCAGAGATCCGGAACTGGAAACAAAGTTGCCAGGTCTGGTCGAGGAGGGGCTGAATAAACTGTACCTGCGCCAGCACGGCGACGGCGGCTGGGGCTGGTGGTACGAGGGCGAGAGCAACCCCTACCTGAGCGCCTACGTCGTCTTCGCGCTGGCCAAGGCCCAGGAGACCGGCTTCGAGGTACAGGAGGACGTCATCCAGCGTGGCCTGGGCTACCTGGAGAGCACGCTGGTGCCGGCCCGCGAACTCCAATCCTACCGCGAGGCCAACCGGCAGGCGTTCGCGCTCTACGTCATGGCCGAGGCCGGCCAGGCCCGCCGCGCAAGCGAGTACACCGGCGACCTGTACCGCCGCCGCGACAAACTCAGCCACTACGGGCGGGCCTACCTGGCGCTGACATTGTCCCTGATTGACGGCCTCCCCCCTGCAGGGGGGACTGAGGGGGGTGACCGTCGCATCTCTACCTTACTCTCCGACCTGCAGAACGCGGCTATCCTCAGCGCGACAGGCGCGCACTGGGAGGAGCAAGACCACGACTGGTGGGCCATGAACACCGACACCCGCTCCACCGCCATCATCCTCGACGCGCTGGCCCGGCTCGACCCCGACAACGCGCTCATCCCCCAGGTCGTGCGCTGGCTGATGGTCGCCCGCCAGGACGGTATCTGGGAGACGACGCAGGAGACCGCCTGGGCGCTCATCGCCCTCACCGACTGGATGGTCGTCACCGGCGAACTCGAGGGCGAGTACGACTACGGCGTATGGCTCAACAACGACGTCCTGACCGAAGGCTCCGTGACCCCGGACACCGTTGACGAGCCGATCCAACTGCGGGTGGACGTGGCAGACTTGCTGGCGGACGTGGGCAACCGGCTGACGGTGGCGCGAGGGCCAGGCGAGGGCCGGTTGTACTACACCGCCCACCTCAAGGTCTACCTGCCGGTGGAGGAGATTGAGCCGCTGAACCGGGGCATCATCGTCTCCCGCCAGTACAGCGACCCCACGTGCACAGGTGGGGCCAAGTGCCCGGAGGTGGATCAGGTCTCCGTCGGGGACGTGGTGCAGGTGCGGCTGACCATCATCGCGCCGCACGATTTGTACTACGTCGTCGTCGAGGACCCGTTGCCGGCCGGGGCCGAAGCGATTGACACCAGCCTGGAGACGACGAGCCTGGTAGAGCAGGGGCCTGAGCTGTACCGCGAAACAGAGGACGAGGACTGGTACTGGTTCTACCGTTGGTGGTGGCGTTGGTACAGCCGCAGCGAGATGCGGGACGACAAGGTGGTGCTCTTCGCCGACTATCTGCCCGCAGGCACCTACGAGTACATCTACACCTTCCGCGCCACCCTGCTTGGCGAGTACCAGGTCATCCCCACCACTGCCCACGAGTTCTACTTCCCGGAGGTGTTCGGACGGGGGGATGGGAGGTTGTTCACGATTGAGGAGGAGGAGTAGGACAGTGAGCGAGTAAATGAGTAGCTGGGTAAATGAGTAGATGATGACAGAGGAAATGAAAAAGCCCTCGGTTGTGGGACCGGGGGCTTTTCATTTGGAACAGACCTACATTTGACTACCGGGCACACATAGTGGCTGTTCCTCTGCAACCGTTCAGAAGGCGTCTCCAGACGCCGACACACCCCGCTCCATTCCCCAAAACTGCTCCAAAAGAATCGTGCCCTAGTACTACAACGAGACTTTGTCATTCTGAGGAGCGGAGCGACGAAGAATCTCGTTTTACAGAGACGAATTGCCAGCCAGCAACGAGATTCTTCGCTCCCTTTGGTCGCTACTAAGAAACAAATGTCGTTTCTTGCACAATGAGTGGCGCGAATGCGCCATGCGTAGCTCAGAATGACACAGG
>JAUXFI010000031.1 GCA_030620125.1 Anaerolineae bacterium | reverse complement strand
GAGGGGGGGTGTGGGGGGGTGGGGGTGTGGGAGAGAGTGGGACTGCCGACTTCGGACCTCGGACCTCGGACGTAGGACTGGAGATGCGCAGCAGCAGGGCGAGGGCGATGAAGCTGATCAGGAGTGAGCTGCCGCCGTAGGAGACGAAGGGGAGGGTGACGCCGGTGATGGGGGCCAGTTTGCTATTCCCGGCCATGATGACCCATGCCTGGATGATCAGCCCGGTAGTCAGCCCAGCAGCCAGGAAGCGCTCGAAGGGGCGCGGGGCGCGGGCGGCGATGCGGAAGCCCCGCAGCATCAACACCCCGTATAACGCGACGATGGCCAGCATCCCCGCCAGGCCAAGCTCCTCCCCGGTGGCGGCGAAGACAAAGTCAGTGTGTACGGCGGGGATGTAGTCGGGGCTGCCCAATCCCAACCCCTGGCCGAAAAGCCCGCCGGCCCCCAGCGCCAGCAAGCTCTGCACGATCTGGAAAGCGCGGCCGGCCGCCTCCGGCCAGGGGTTGAGCCAGCCGTCCACTCGCAGAGCTACCCGGTCGGAGAGGTGGTAGCCAGCCAGGCCCACCAGCAGGAAGAGCGCCAGTCCGGTGGCAACGTATCCCCACTGGCCGGTCGCCAGGTAGAGCATTGCCAGGAAAGTGAAGAAGAACAGCATGGCCGCGCCCAGGTCCTGTTGCCAGGCCAAAAGCACCATCGCCAGCCCGAACATTGCCAGGAACGGGCCGACGTAGGCCAGCGGGGGAAGACGCCATCGTCCGATCTTTGGTCCCTCTGAGACGATCAGTTCGCGTCTCTCGGCCAGGTAGGAGGCCAGGTAGACGACTATCAGGAGTTTCAGCGGTTCGGAGGGCTGGAAGTAGAGGCCCCTCCCCCCCAACCAGAGGCGCAGGCCGTAGCCGGAAGGATTGACGCCAAATACGAGCGTGGCTGCCAGCAGTGCCAGTCCTCCGAAGAGCCAGGTGTAGCGGAATCGCCGCAGCCAGCGCAGGTCGTGGCCCAGCCGCACGATAGCAAGTAGCGTGGCCGTGGAGACGAGCAGCCATACGGTTTGCCGCAAGAGAAAGTTGATCGCCAGCCGCCCGATGAGCAGAAGACCCAGGCTGGTCAGTAGCGCCGCAGTGGGCAGCAGAAGGGGGTCACGGTGGGGGAGATAACGATTCAGGAAACCGTGAGCGGTGGCGAAAGAAATGACAAATGAGGAGATGACCAAAAACCAAAGACCAAAAACCAATGGCGGGTTAGAGATTGCGAGGGTGAGAGCGCCAACGAGGAGAAAGGCGACGGCTACGAGGAGCAGGAAACGTTCGCGGCGGGCGGTCTCTGTGTGCGCAAGAGCAGGAGTGGTTTGCATAGGGTCGCAAGTTCCAGGTTTCAGGTTGAAGGCAGCGTCGGTCACTGTCTGCTCTTTTTTCCCTCACTCGGTAGATAGTACTTCTGCATAGTGCAGTTTCCAGCGGTCGTCGTGGCGGACGAGATACCATCTTACATAGGTTGTGCTCTCTGGCGTATCGTTTCGGCGCTCACAGATGACTTTGACGTCCACGGTAGTCTGGTCGGTGCCAGGGTCTGTGCTCTTACTATAAGTGCCCTCTCCGGCTTGCAGGTCAGTCACCCGCACGTGCGTGATCTCACTGCGCGTTGAGGTGCACCCGCACTGGCCGGTGCCACACCCTCTCAATTGCTCCCAGCCGTTCTCGGTGAAGTAGACTGAAGCCTGCTCGTCATCCGTATAGTGATTGTAGAAGGCGAGCACGACTTTTTCGGGATAGGGAGATTGCGTGACGTCCTCGGGCTCTGGCTGGTAGAAGACGAGTTCGTACTTTTCAGGTACTATGAGAACATCCCCGTTGAACGGGTAGTAGTACGTCTCGTTGTCGCGGGGGCGATAGATTTGCCGCAAGGCCAATTGGGCGCGGTGTAGCAAGCGCTGGTCAACTATGACCTTGTCCAACTCGGCCTCGATGCGGCTGCCGAAGAAAAGCCCCTGTGATAGGTATTTGTCTTCGCTCGGTTCCCAGTGGAATATGGTCAACCTGGTTGTCTCGTCGTAGCAGCGATCACGCACGATCAGTTCAGGGCCAGGGAGTCCGGACAGGACGTCCTCCATGTTGGCGGTACATTCACATTCGCACAAGTAGTCGTCGTCCTGAGGGCGCAACTCGTAGGGGGTGAGGATGAGGGAGTTGCTGCTGTTCGACTGGTAGACGACACCCGCGATGGGGCTGCCAGCCTGTCCTGTCTCGGTTGGCAGGTCAAAGCGGTACAGGATGACCCACTCCTGGTTGCCGTCACGGTTGGTGTCGAGGTTGTAGGTACGGACGTGCTCCCAATGCTCTGGCAATTCGACTGGCGACGCAAGCGCCTCCTCTTTCCAGGGTTGGAAATACCAGACGCCGGCCACAATTGTTACTAGAATGACGTGGAGTGCAACAGCGGCGAGGACGACTGCATACTTGCGAACGGATTTTCGTGACACGGCCTGCAACAGCAATCGAGCCGCCAGTTGTCTCTTTCTCTTATAGTCCGGCCGGCCGCGCACTACTTTGGCAAAAGCTCGCTGTGCCCGCTGCCAATCTTTTTTCCTGAATGCTCCTAGTCCCTCGTCGAAGAGGCGAGCCAAAAGTGCCTCTTTTTGACAGCGTTCCAACGTTGCCTGCCAGGCCGCCTGGCTCTCCTCGTCGGGGGCATGGGTCACCAATTGCTCGCAGACTGTGGCGGCCTCTGCCCACTGTTCTGCTTGCTCATAGTTCCGGGCTTTTGCTTCCAACCGGCGCATCCAGATGGCGCTTTGTATCTCCCGGGCTGTATGTTCGTTGGGGCGGATCTGGAGCGCCCGCTCGCAGGCTGCCAGTGCTTCGTCCTCGTCTCCCGCTTTCTCTCGCGCTCTTGCCTGGATTACCAGCGCGCGGGCCAGCGGCAAATGCGCCTCGTCTCGATCTAGCTCGTAAGCCTGCTCCAGCTCGGCTATTGCTTCGTCGGTTCGTCCTAATTCCAGCAGCGTCTCGCCCAGGCGAAGTCGGGCATAAAAGTGGTGGGGGTATGCGTCTAGCGCGTCGCGGAAGTAGCGGATGGCCGTCTCCCACCGGTGCCGTTGGAAAAACCCTTGTCCTATGCCAAAGAGCCGGTCGGCCAGCGGGTCCACCTGGTCTAGTTCACCTTTTGCATCCCGGAGGGGTTTGTGCCGGTGTAGCCAGCGACGGAAGAGTTCGACGGCGAAGCGGTGCTCACATTCCTCGGTCATTTCCAGCACGCGCCGTCTCACCAGGTCGCGGGGGGCGAGTTCCACCTGCGGCGTGCGCAGCCGGGCGGCGTGGGCCGTCAGTGCCTGGATACCTTGATCCTCCGAGATGGTCTCCCTTTCGCCGGCAACCTCGGCCAGTGTGGCGGCGTAGACTTTCTCGGCCGGACTCAGCCCGTTCCAGAGCCAGGTCAGTGCCTGGTCGCCGGCCTCCAGTGCATAGGGCACGGCGGCCTCTACCTCCGGCATGTCTATCCGTGGCGGCGTGGTGGGGCTTTCTGCGTAGGCCCGCTCCCAGATATGCAGACAGAGCAACTGGGTCAGGTAGGGGTGACAGTTGGTGAGGTTCAGGATGCGAGCCACGGCCCGGTTGGTGAAGCGGAGCGTGACATTCTGCTCCGGCTGATCTGGGGCCTCCGCCTGGCGGATCAGCGCCTCGGCGCTCTCTTGATCGAGCACCCAGATCTCTCGCACCAGCGAGGCTTTGAAGGTGGCGGTAAAGTCCACGTTCAGGTCGTCGGTCCGTCGCCCGACGGCGAAGGCGAAGGCTGGACGGCGATCTTTGGTCATCACGCGGCGCGTGAAGCGGAAAAGGGAATAGACAGCGGCTATATCCGGTAGTTCTGCTTCGGCTGCTTTGTCCAGCACTTGAAACTCGTCCAGAAGGAAAACGGGACGGCGGTTTTGGCCTATGGCCTCGTAGACCTGGGGCAGGAAGGTGCGGCGGAAGAAAAGGCCCTGGTCGTCAAAGGTCTCTGGGTCGGGCGATTCCAGGCCAGCCTGCTCGGCGACGGTGCCGGACAGGTCGGCCAGCACCTGGCCCAGGGGGCGGGTGGCCTGGTCTTGTAGGTCGAAGTAGATGGGCAGGAAGGCGTCGGCAGGCAGGGTGCGCTGGAGTTGCAGGAGGAGGGAGGTCTTGCCGATGCGCCGCTGGCCGAACAGTACCAGACCGTTGGTGGCCGGGTTGCGCAGTCCCCGCGCTACCCAGTCCAGCGTGTCCTGTCGCCCGAAGAAACCCCTCTCTCCGTGCAGGGGGGCACCGGCCACGTAAGGATTGATCGGTCTGCCCATAGTCACTGTCTCCCCGTTAGCTCATTGAAGAGCGACCGGGCTAGCCCATTTCTTGTTCTCAGGATCGGTTCTTGAGAACAGTCTCCAAACTTATCCGAGATACTTTCCAACAATGGGCGCCAGTTTCTCTTTGATGCTCGCCGGAATCAAGTCTCGCTGAGTGATGATGGCGGTTGCCAGGGTGTCCTTGCACTCGCAGGCCCGCTCCGCCGCCAGCCGGGGTATCAACTGCCGGAGGGCCTGCTGGGCCAGGTCGGTGTTCTGCTGGAGGATGCGGATGACCGCTTCGACGCTGACCGGCTCCTCCGTCTCGTGCCAGACGTCATAGTCGGTGACGTGGGCCATCACCGCGTAGCACATCTCCGCCTCGCGGGCCAGGAAGGCCTCTGGGCTGGTGGTCATGCCGATGATGTCCATTCCCCAGGCGCGGTAGGTGAAGCTTTCCCCCTTGGTGGAGAAGCGGGGGCCTTCGATGGTGATGAAGCGCCCTCCCCGATGGACTGTGTCGTCGGCCTCCTCCACCGCGTCGGCCAGGAGCGCGGACAGGCGTGGGCAGAAAGGGTCGGCCACGCCGACGTGGACCACCAGCCCGTCGCCGAAGAAGGTGTACTCCCGTTTTTTGGTAAAGTCGAACAACTGGTTGGGAACGACGACATCGCCGGGGTGCAGGTGCTCGCGCAGGGAACCGCAGGCGGAGACGGAGATGATCTGCTCGACGCCCATGCTCTTGAGGGCAAAGATGTTGGCCCGGTAGTTGACCTCGGTGGGCATGATGCGGTGGCCCCGGCCGTGGCGGGCCACGAAGGCGACGCGCTCTCCCTCCAGCGTGCCGACGACGATGGCGTCGGAGGGGTCGCCGAAGGGGGTTGTGATGCGGCGCTCTTCGACGCCGGTCAGCCCCTCCATCTGGTAGAGGCCGGAACCGCCGATGACGCCGATGCGGATGGGGTTTTTGGTCATTGATGTGCTCCTTCGTTGCTGGGTATTGGATATTGGTTTTCTTACGATAGTCCCCGACGGCGGATGCGGAATTTGTTCCTGTCTACTACGAGCAATGCACCTGCGAGGTGGCAAAGCAAATCTTCTCGTTCCTGGCGAGTTCGGTGGCGTAGTGGATACAGGCGCGGACGTCGTTCTCTGTCAGTGTAGGGTAGAACTCGGTGACGATTTGTCGCGGTTTGTAGCCCGCCCCGACTAACTCTAGCACCATATAGACCGGGATGCGCGTGCCGGCAATGACGGGTTTGCCGAAGGCAACCTTGGGATCGACTTGGATATGTTTTTGCCACGTCATCTTTGTACCTCCTCCAGATTTCCACCAATTACCTCCATCACTATTTTACTCCATCACTCCGATTCGTGCCAGTTGGCGCGGTAGGCGACCATCGTTTGCCCGCCGGTGATGGTTCTGTGCTCTAACGTCACTTGGTGTACCGGCTCCAGCACGTCGTCACGGGCGGCCAGGTTGGGGAACCAATTGGGAAAGATGATGACGTACTGCACGTCCTGCTCGGCCATAAAGTCGGCCAGTAGCGCGTCTCGGTCAGGGTTGTGCAGGATTGGGATGATCTCTGGCGTGACCAACCCCGCCAGGTCCACGACAGGCCGCTCGGAGATGTAGGTGATGGCGCCGATGTCGTTGAGGGCCAGGACTGCGTCCGGCGGGGTGTGTTCCGCCGCCCAGTGGCCGAGGGTGACGTGCATTTCGTTGATGTTGTCCACGTTCCAGGCGTAGAGACGCGCCATCGTCGGCAGTCGCCAGGCGGTTCCGGCAATGGCGAGCAGGCTGACCAGCACCGCGAGCGTCGTTGAGGAACCGCGCCAGCGATACCCGCGCCGGAGCGCCAGCCGCCGTGCTTCCAGCAGTCCCACGATGCTGATGACCGCGTTGCAGGGGATGAGTGGGATCAGGTAGCGCCCGTGCTGGTAGGGTATGGCGTGGAGGAAAGCATAGACCAGCGGCAGCCCCACGCTCCACAAGCTCAACAGTGTAGCGCGGCGGAATAGCAGGCCGATCCCCAGGACGTAAAATGGTAGCAGGAGAGGGTTGTCCAGGATCAGGTAGCGGGCCGTCACGCTCAGGAAACCGAGGTCAGGACGGAGATCAACGATGGCCTTGGCGTGGTAGGTGTTGGGGAGCAGGTGTCCGCTGGTGCACAGGGAGAAGATGAGGTAGGGGAGCACGATGGCGGTGAAGAGGGCGGCGGGGAGGAGGAGGCGTGAAACGTGAGACGTGAAACGTGAGACGTGAAACGTGCTGCGTAAAGCGCTGCTCCAGACGAAATCGGCCAGGGATAGGGTGAAGAGGAGGTAGCCTTCGGGACGGGACAGCGCGGTCAGGCCGAATAGTGCTGCCGTACGCAGCCGGTAGCGGTGGGTGGCGCGGTCGCTCAAGTAGGCGCTGATGGCCAGCAGGCTCAACGCGGCGAACAGGCACGTCTCCAGCGCCGAGAGGCCCGCCCAGACGAAACGCCCGTTGGTGGCAGCGATCACCCCGGCCAGCCAGGCGGCCCAGCGGTTGTCCGTGAGTCGCTTGCCGAGCGCATAGGTCGCCGCCAGCGCAGCCAGGAAGCAGGCCCCGCTCAACAGTTGCCCTGCGATGGGGAACCTGCCGCCCACAAGGTACACACCGGCCAGGAGCAGCGTCCATAGCGGCGCGGTGGAGCCGGACGTGGGTTGGCCGGGGTTGAAGGAGAGGCCGTCGCCTCGGGCCAGGTTACGGGCGAACTGGAAATGGATCCAGGCGTCGTCCAGCGGGACTCCCCCCTGGCTGTCGGTGAAGCGGTGGGCGGTGAGCGCAAAGATGCCGAGGGTCAGGCAGCCGATGAGTAGCAGGCTCGCCAGCCAGGGACAATCGCCCCGCTCAAGATGAGTCTCGTCACTCACGTCACTCCTCGGTACATCCCTCCGTCCACGAGCAGGCTGACGCCGGTGATGTAGGAGGCGGCGGGCGAGACGAGGAACGCGGCGGCGGCGGCGAACTCTTCCGGCGTGCCCATCCGCTTCAGCGGGATGGCAGCGCTGATCTTGGCGGCCTCTTCCTGCGGCGTGGTACCGTTCCGCTCGGCCCGGTCGCGCAGGAGTTGGTCTACCCGTGAGGTGTGGGTCCAGCCGGGGCAGATAGAGTTGACGCGAACGCCGAAGGGGGCCAGCTCGTCGGCCAGCGTCTTGACCAGTCCGGTCACCCCCAACCGTAGGCTGTTGGAGAGGATGAGGTTGGGCAACGGTTGCTTGATGGTGATCGAGGTCATGGCCAGGATGGAGCCGACGCCCTGCTCCTTCATCGCCGGCACGGCGGCGTAGCAGAGTCGCACGGTGCTCATCAGCGTCAACTGCGTGGCGGCCTCCCAGTCGTCGGGCGTGAGGTCGAGGAATTGCCCTGGAGGCGGCCCCCCGGCGTTGGTGACGAGGATGTCAATGCGCCCGAAGCGCTCGATTGTGGCTTGCACCAGCGCGCCGGCGGTCTCGGGGTCGGAGACGTCGGCCGGGAGAGCCAGTACGTTGCGGCCCGTTCTCGCTTCGATTTCGGCGGCAGTTGTGGTCAGGTGCTCTTTGGTTCGGGCACACAGGGCGACGCGAGCGCCCTCCTGGGCCAGGCGCAGCGCGACGGCCTTGCCCAACCCTCTGCTTGCAGCGGTAACCAATGCAACCTTGTCGCGTAATCCCAAATCCATCACGTCAACTCCTTATGTGCTCACGTTTCACGCCGGCCCTGTCACTCTAACTCTAGCTTCAAATCCGTGCGGCCCACGCCGATGATGTCTCCGGCACTGACGACGGTCGGGCTGTCTATGCGCGTGCCGTTGAGTTGGGTCCCGTTGCGACTGCCCTGGTCTTCCAACCACCACTGGCCTTCCCGCCAGGTCAGCAGGGTGTGCCGGGCGGAGGCGTAGGCGTCTGGCAAAAAGACTGTGTTGCTCGGCGAGCGACCAATGGAGGTGATGGGCTGCAAGGGGAAAGTGGCGCCGACGGCGAGTTTCTCGTCCTCTGTCTGCAGGTCTGTCTGCAGGATGACCAGTTTCCCGCCCGGTCGGGCTGCCTCGCGGCTGGTGGCCGCTTGTCGCAGGTCTCGCCACAGCATCAGCAGTATGGCGGCCAGGAATGTATAGAGCAGTATGGCGAGCAGGAGGCGCAGGATCAGCAGTAAAGTGTCCATCGCTAGCCGGACTTGATCTCCTGAGAAGCGAGCGAGGGGGTGTCCTCTCTGTCCGGCAGCGGAATGGGGGTGGGTGGATCTTCGCCGTAGATGATCTGGATGTCGGCCAGCGATATGACGTCTCCAGAGTGCAGCACACATTCCTCGACCGGGTAGCCATTGATCTTTGTGCCACTGGAACTCCCCACGTCGTAGAGCACGTAGCGCCCGTATCGCTGGCGCAGTTGGGCGTGGTGGCGGGAGACGCGCGGGTCTTCGATGATGATGGTGTTGTCCAATGCGCGCCCGATGGATACCACGGGCTGGAGGAGATTTACGTGGCGCTTGCCTTCCAGGATCAGGAACGGGCGGCCCGGCGGCGTTACCGTGGCTGCTGACTCGGCCTCTTTTTCGCTGGCCATCATCTCGCGGGTATTTTCCACTTTGGCCACTTTGTCCGTTCCCTCCGGCATCCAGCGTGCCTCAACGCGCACCTCGCGGGGTCCCACTCCCTCGTTGGGCAGGATGTGGATGACTGGCGCAACGTCGAGCGACAGGTCAGCCTGGGCGGCCAACTCGGTGACGTGGTGGGCCAGTTCTACCTCCAACGCCGGTTGCTCGATTGCCAGCGCGTCGCACTCATCCGGGTGCAGGTAGACCCAATAATGGGTCGGGGCCTGTGACGTGCCGTCGGGGGATAGAACCTGGTGATCCTCCATGGCGCGCGTCAGGTGCGTGGCGACTTCCAGCGGGCTGAGTCGCCCGGCGAAAAGGCGGGCAAAGGTGCCCTCGACCAGCCGCTCTGCCAGAGTTTCGAAGCGTGCGTTTTGGTT
This sequence comes from Anaerolineae bacterium, assembly GCA_030620125.1. Next base: position 3,670 of record JAUXFI010000031.1, on the reverse strand, counting down.
CATGGCGATGTGACGATTATAATGCCACAGGGGATAAATGACAAATGGCGATCAGCAGCCGGCGGTTAGCAAGTAGAGGGGACTTGTTATAGCATCGCCTCTACCATCGCCAGCACTTGCTCGGTGGTCAGGTTGCGCATGACGGTCGCCTTGTTCCGGCAGGCGACGGCGCAGGCCCCGCAGCTCTGGCAGAGGGCCGCGTTGACTGTCGCCAGTTTTTTCCACGGGTGGAGCGCCCGGGCGTCGTAGGGGCAAGCCGACACGCAGCGCCCGCAACCGACGCACAGTTCCTCGTCCACGACAGCGACGGTTGGCTCCGCTATCATCTCGCGCTGGGCGAAGAGTTGCAGCACTTTGACTGCCGCTCCCGACGCCTGCGCGACTGTCTCCGGGATGTCCTTGGGGAACTGGGCCGCGCCGGCCAGGTAGATGCCCGCCGTGAGGCTCTCTACCGGGCGCAGTTTGGGGTGGGCCTCGGCGAAGAAGCCGTTCTCGTCGGTGGCGACGCGCATGAGTTGGGCTAACCGGTCGCTGCCGGCGCTGGGTATGGCTGCCATCGCCAGCACCACCAGGTCGGCTCCCACGCGCACAGACTGGCCGATCAGCGTGTCGGAGCCCCAGACTTCCAGCCGCGCGTCCCGAGTGATGATCTTGGACACCTTGCCTCGCAGGTAGACGACGCCGAGCTCCTCCATCGCTTGCTGGACGAACTCGTCGTACCCCCGACCCTGGGAGCGGATGTCAATGTAAAAGACGTAGGCCTGGCTCTCCGGGATCGCGCGGCGGTAGGCGGTGGCCTGCTTGGCGACGTACATACAGCAGATCTTGGAACAATAGGGCCGGTGGAGATTGGGATCGCGGGAGCCAGCGCACTGTACCCAGACGATCTCTCGGGGCACACGGCCATCCGAGGGGCGACGGATTTCTCCTGCCTGCAGCATGTCCTCAAACTGGGAGCTGTCCACCACATCGGGATACCGTCCGCCACCGTACTCGGGCAGGTTTGTCTTGGGGTAGAGGTCAAAGCCGGTGGCGAGCACTACTGCGCCTACGTCAACAGTAGACAAGGAAACAGGTAGACAAGTAGACAAGTTCTCCTCCCCTTGTATCCTTGTTTCCTTGCTTCCTTGTCTACTTCCCACCTTGACCGCAAAGTTCCCCACGTACCCCCCGAACTCTACCACCTCCGCGTTCGTGAGTACCTGGATCAGGGGGTGGTTGCTGACGGCCTCGATGCGCTCCTTCAGCAAGTCTCTGCTGTCGTCGAAATTGAGGTAGAGGTGAGAGAGTTGCGCCATCCGCCCGCCCAGCCGGCCCGATCGTTCGACGAGGATGACCGGATGGCCGACATCGGCGATGTCCAGGGCGGCGGTCAGTCCGGCGATGCCCCCTCCCACGACCAGCGCCTGCTTGACGATGGGCAGTGCAAATGGCGTCAGGGGTTCGTCGTAGCGCACCTTTTCCACGATGGAGCACACCGTCTCGATAGCCTTGCGGGTGGCCTGCTCCGGGGCTTTCTGGTGCGGCCAGGAGACCTGCTCCCGAATGTTGGCTATCTCTACCTGGTAGGGGTTTAGCCCGGCGGTGGCGGCGGCCTTACGGAACGTGATTTCGTGCATCGTCGGCGAGCAGGCAGCGACGACCACTCCGTCCAGGTCGTGCTCTTCGATGGCTTGTTGAATGAGTTCCTGGCCGGGGTCGGAGCACATGTATTTGTAGTCGGTGGCGAAGGTGACGCCGGGGTATTCGCGCAACGTCTCGGCCACCTGCTGCACGTCCACTGTGCTGGCGATGTTGAGCCCGCAGTGGCAGATGAACACGCCGACACGTGCCATTATTGTCTACCCCCCCCTGCCCCCCCCTATGAGGGGGGGGGGAGTGCGCCCGATACCTCGGCGCGTTGTTTGCCCCCCTACTCCTCCTACGAGGGGGGGGGTAGTGCGCCCCATACCTCGGGGCGTTGTTTGCCCCCCTGCTCCTCCTACGAGGGGGGTAGATTTGTGTTGGCGGGAGAAGAGTTTGAGTACCTGGGCGGCCGCTCCGCTGGCGTGGGCGACTGTCTCTGGGATGTCCATCGGCCCGGTACCGGCGCCGGCCAGGAAGATGCCGGGCTGAACGGTCTCCATCGGATGTATGTTCGAGTCGAGAGGGAGCAGCCAGCCGTGTTCGTCCGTCGGCAGCCCCAGCATCTCGGCCAAGTGGCGTGTCGTGGGGCGGGAGAGGAGCGCCGGGGCCAGCACCACCAGGTCGGCAGCGATCTGCACCTGCTGACCGCTGAGCGTGTCGGCTCCCCAGACCATCACCTTGCCATCCTGGCGGAAGACGCGGGAGACTTTGCCTCGCAGGTAGACCACGTGCTCGTCCTCCATCGCTTTCTGGGTAAATTCTTCGTATCGCTTGCCGGCGGCGCGGATGTCAATGTAAAAGATGTACGCCTGACCGTCGTGGACGCGGTGGTGATAGAGAATGGCCTGTTTGGCGGTGTACATGCAACAGATCTTGGAGCAGTAAGGCATGTGCTTTTCGGGGTCGCGGGAGCCAGCGCACTGGATGAAGACGACTTCGCGGGGGACTCGTCCATCGGAGGGGCGTTGGATCTTGCCGGCGGTCGGGCCGGAGGCGGAGAGCAGTCGCTCGAAGGCCAGCCCGTCAATCACGTCTGGCACGCGGCCCCCGCCGTAGTCCGGCATGCGCGAGAGGCTGTAGAGGTCGTAGCCGGTGGCCAGGATGATGGCATTGACTTGCTCCTCGACGATCGTGTCCTCCTGCTCATAGTTGATCGCGCCCACCGGGCAGAACCGCTCGCAGGCTTTGCACTTGCCCCGCTGGAAAAAGATGCAGTGCTCGCGGTCAATCACCGGCTTGTTCGGCACCGCCTGGGGGGAGAGGGTGTAGATCGCTTTGCGTTTCCCCATGTGCCGCTCGAAATCGGAGTCCACCTTGCCGGGGCATTTCTCCTGGCAGAGGCCACAGCCGGTGCACTTGTCCCAGTCCACGTAGGCGGCGTGGCGGCGGATGCGGACCTGGTAGGTTGGTGGGTTGGTAGATTGGTTGACGGAAATGACTTCGGAGTAAGTGATCAACTTGATGTTGGGATGGTGGCCGACCTCAACGGTGCGGGGGGTGAGGATGCACTGGGCGCAGTCGAGCGTGGGAAAAGTCTCCGAGAGTTGCGCCATGCGCCCGCCGATGGAGGGCCGGCGCTCGACCAAGATAACGTCGTATCTCGCGTTGGCGATGTCCAAGGCGGCCTGCATACCGGCGATGCCGGCGCCGATGATGAGTGCGCGGGGGGTGGGAGACCAGGCCGATCCTGCCGCCTTCGATGGAGAGCGCCCTGTCGATGGCGTCCATGAGAGCGGCCTCGCCCCGGTCCCGTACCGGCGCCCGGGCCAGGGTGATCTTGGGGGACGGCATGGCGTACGGCGACTCTTTGAATTCGTCGAAGGGGCTCGGCCCCTCGTAGTCGGGATCGGACCCGGGCAACGGCGGAGTTTTCCAGCCGATCGGGATGGGCTTCTTGGGGGGCTTGGAGGTGCAGTAATACCTCTTGCCGTTTCCGCAAATTTCGCCCTCGTCGATGTCGAAATCGGGATCCACGGGGATCGATCCGGCCTTGTCCTTGAAGTGCGCCTCCACCTCCGAGTCCGGCGGCTTGTCGCAACCCACG
>JAUXFI010000116.1 GCA_030620125.1 Anaerolineae bacterium | reverse complement strand
GTGGGAGCCAGGCGGACATCCACCAGAGCTACCACCTGGCGGATGACCTATGGCTGGAGCTGACGCAGAGGGCCAGGACGGAGCCGTGGGCCGGTTTCGGCTGGGGCCAGGCCCGCTCCGCGCCGGAGGCCCGCCCCGTGACGGTAGGCGAGATGACGGGGTACGTCGTCCGGCAATTCGGCTGGTGGACGCTGGATTGGAAGGTGGGCGATGTGGGCTTTGAGTTGCGGGCGCCGGTGACGGCCTTATCCCTGGAGGATCTGCTGGCCATCGCCGCTGGAGTGCAATTGCCCGAATAAGGGGCGCAGAGAGAGGAAAGGAGATCAAACGATGAGTCCCTCGTGGTTCAACCTGCTCGTCCTGCTCATTTTGCTGGCCGGTTGCGGCCCTCAACCTTGGAAGCAAGACCCTGATGTGCAGGCGGCAAAGCGGAATTGCGCCGGCTTGCCGCAAGGGGAGCACTACGCCTGCATCGAGCGGTACGCCGTGGCGAGCCTCAATCCCGAGGTCTGTCGCCTGGCCGGCGCGTGGGTGGACGACGCCTGCCTGCAAGTGGTCTACCAGGCGGCGGATGACCCGGCCATCTGCGACCGGCTCTACCGGGAGGGCGTGCGCCCCACCTGCCGCGCCTACTACCGGCGGCCGGCGGTGGACTTTGCCACCTCCACCCTCATCGAGGTGGGCAGTGAGCCGGGGCGCCAGACAATAGGATATCGGGTCATGGTCGTTCACCACGGGAACCGTTCCGTCGAGGATCTGACCGCCTGGCTGCTCTTCCCCCAATCAGAGGGGCTTCGGGCGCAGGTTCGATTGCAAAGGACGGAGATCGCTCCCGCCGACCTGGTGAAGCCCAACCAAGGCCGCGTCTACGAGGGAGAGATAGCCTGGGAGACGGATCGCTCCAAGGAGGAGATCAGCGCGGTACTCGACCGGGCCCAGATTCGCCTCGCCTGGACGCTGGACGGCGAGCGTCAGGAGAAACTCTTTCCGCCCTCGACGGAGACAGGGCCGGACTGGGGGACGAGCGTACCATAACACAACGGAAGGGAGTAAATAACAATGAGCCAGGTCAAACGGCGAATCTTGATCTTAGCGCTGCTGCTGCCGCTGTTGAGCGGCTGCGCCTGTCTTCTGGGGTGGTTTTTCCTCCCCTCTATTCGTCTCACGTTGCTGGAACAGATCACCGGCAACACTCCCGCAGCCAGGACCAGGGCCTACGTGAAGGCTGTGCTCAGGAGCAACGAGGAGGCGGCCCTGGCGGCCTGGGAACTCCCTTCCTGGGAATTGCCGGACGGAAGGTCAACGGCCCTGGCCGAGCGCCGGCAGGCAGTGACGCGCGAACTGATCGCCGCCGACCTGCAGGAGGATTTCCTGATACGCCACACCGAATGGTGGAACACCTGCTGCGAGCCGAGCGTCATCTGTGATCCGCGTAACGCCGGTGGCGCGCGAATAGCGGTCCAATTCCTGGACCAACGCGGGCTTCCCGTCACTTACGTCTTTGACGTCTTTCATCGCGACGGTCCCTACTGGGGCGCTGCGGCCGGCTACCCGCCCCGCCACTGGGTACTGCGCGACGTCTACGCGCGGGGCCAGGAACCGCTCTTCTGGCGCATGCTCTACGAGCCAGAGGTGCGCTATCTGAGCGAGTCCTTCCCCACCCCCGCGTCCGACCAGACCGCTACTGCCCCGGCGACCACCTCAACGCCCAGGGCGCCCCGCCGTGAGATCACCACGACGCTGAGCTTCGTCTCGCCCCTTCAGATGTCCGGGCCGACCACGACCTACACTGACGCTGAACTGGGCATCGCCTTCGACTTCCCAGCCGGGTGGGAGATGGACGGCCACCAGGGCGCGGAGGGCCACCTCATCTCTCAGGATGAGACAGGCACGCGCCAGAGTCTTCTCGACTTTGCGGTCGTCACAGAGGGCGACCTGGACACGGCCCTGGACGCGGTGAAGCGGGGAGCCTGGGGCACTTACATCCGCGACGTGCAGCCGGTGCGCCTGGGCGAGTTCGACTCTCTGCGCCTGGAATTTGACCCAGGAGAGGATCGGCCCCCGGTCGTCTGGCTGATGGTCCCGCCTTCCGGGCGCGCTGTGGCTTTCATCCCCCGCAGCGACCTGGCCCAGGCAGTGCTTGCCACGCTGCGGGCCGTGCCGCCGGATTCGCTCATTGACTGCGCCGCCGTCCACCCCGGCCTGCCCGGCTGCCTGCGCGACGAGTCCCTCGTCGGCGGGCGGCTGGCCTTCGTGGACGCTCGCCCGCCCTTCGACTACCGCACCACCGTGATTGACCTGCAACACGGCGATGCGTGGACGCTGGGCGAAAGCCCCGGCGGGTCGCCTCGCTGGTCGCCGAGCGGTGGCTACGTGCTGACCACGTTGGGTGAGGGGGCGTCTGCCATCTACCGCTACGATGGAGACGCAGTGGCCACGTATGGCATTCCACACCCCACGCCACCTTTCTGGTCCCCGCCGGACGGGTTCCCCGGCGCCCGCGACTGGCTGGCCCGCCCCACCGAGAATGGCGCTCTGGAAGCCATTCCCTTCCCCGATGGCCAGCCGCGCCAACTCCTTCCCCCCGGCGACCTGGGGGAAAGCAGGCTCGTCAACGTCCGCTGGTCGCCCGACGGCTGGCTGGCCTGGACGCTCACCGCTGATCAACTGATAGAGGCAGGTCAATGGGAACAGGACCTCTACGTGCGATCGGTGGAGGCGACGGGCGAGCCCACGACCTTGCGTCTGAGCGACGACATCCGCGAAACCTACTACCAACTCATTGACTGGGTGCCCGGCACCCGCCTCATCCTGGCCGGACAGGGTATGCTGGCCGTCTCTTTGTGGTCGTGGGGTGTTCCGCTGGTGACCATCAACGCGGACACAGGTAACATCACCGACCTGGATGTCGCGATGCTGCTTACACCCGAAGCCTACGCCTGGCACCCGACGAAACCTGGCCTGCTGGCCCTGGCCGAAGGTGGCTCGCGTTACCTGTACGAGACCGGCCGGCTGGCGCTGCTGGACGTGACCACGGGCGACCTGACCTACCTTGCTGGCGAAGAGATAGCTGCCTTTGAGCCCGCCTGGTCGCCCGATGGGGCATTGCTGGCCTACGCCGCCGTCCCCGCCTCGCCCGGCGCTCACGGCGATGGTGAGACGTTGGAACAGGCCCTCAGCGGACGGGCTATCTACATCGCAGACCCGACGACCGGCGAAACCCGCACCCTCACCAACCCTGGCGACGGTATTGACGGCTGGCCGCAGTGGTCCGCCGGTGGAACCCGGTTGCTCTACACCCGCCAGCACGACAGTCAAACCGACGTGCGGGTGGTGACGCTGGACGGCAGCAGCGACGCACTCCTCGTCACTGGCCTGGCTGATCCTACGTGCCACTACGGCGGTTGTGGCTGGCGGCAGATGCTGGCCTACTACCCCGGCCCGTAGCCCATTCGTCTGGCGGGCGTCAGGAATGCGTCCAGCATAAATTGAGACTGTGTGGTATCGTGGGGACGCCGGAACCATTCGCGCAGAAGGAGACGGAAAAGATGACGACCAGAAAATGGACCATCATACTGGTTGGGCTCGCGGCGCTGCTGGTTGCGGCTGTAGTGCTGACCATCTATTTCCATCTACCCACGGACCCCTACGAACGGGCCTGCAAACTGCTCCAGCGACAGCGCTACGAAGAGGCCATCGAGCAATTCACCACCGTGCTGGTGGCCGACCCTACCTACGTCAGCGCGCTCATCAACCGTGGCGTCGCCCATACCAAGATAGACCAGCACGATCGCGCTATCGCCGACTACACCGCAGCCATCGGGCTTGAACCGGGAACGTATGTCCCGTACAAGAACCGCGCCCTCGCCCACGCGGAACAGGGTGACGTGGCGGCAGCCATCGCCGACTACGAGCAATACCTGTGCCTGAGCCGCAACGACCCCAGCGAGGCCGATGAACGCCGCCGCGTCAAAGTGCGCGTCCAGGAGTTGCGCCAGTAGTTGAGCTCATCTTCTGGCTTCGCCGGTGGCCTGACCATCGAAGAGTACCCCATCGTCGCCGCCGACGTGGATTCACCGGGCCATTTCGAGTTCCTGGACCGCATACCCGATGACGTCCTGGCCCGGCGCGAGGCGTGGCGGGAACCGATCCCCGAACAGCGCATGGGCGCGATGAACGAGAAACTGATCCCCCTCGGTTACCGACTGGCATTCGAGGGATTGGGCTACGCTCTCTATCGTGAAGAAGAACTAATCGTGTCCGACCTCCGACACCTTTCCCATCCTGTTTCGGTGAATGAAAGCGGAACGGATTTCGCGTTCGTGGCCGAAAAGGGAGGGGTAATTCTGGTCCAGAACGACAACGTACAACCACCGGACTCGGATCGTTGGATATACTACCGGGCCCCACCCGTCTATCTGGGCAACGATCTGTTGACTGTGGAGAGCGTTGACAACTACGGAATGCAGTACGCGGTCAAGAGGGACGACGAAGTCGTCTACACCTACACGCCCAGCAAACAGTACGCTGGCTCCCCTCCGGTGAAGCGGCTGGCGGCGTGGGAAGGACACTGGATCCTGGAGACCGTCGAAGGGACCTTCGTGGATGGCGAAAGCCTCAACGAGCAATTGGGGGTTGATGAGGTCTTCCACTGCGTCATTTTCCAGAGCCAACCGCTGTTCTTCTTCGAGGAAGACAGACAGGTCAGCATCTCCTACGGCGGCGAGACACTCCCTGTCAGCTACGACCGGGTGCCTCATTATTGGTGTTGTGAACCGGCGACGTTCAACGTCAAATCCAACGAGCATATGCTCTGGTTCTACGCCCTCAAAGATGGGATGTGGCACTATGTCGAGATGGGCGTATACGACGAGTAACCCGCCCCGCTGTGTACTTTGCAGAGACGCGCCTGGCTGCGCTCTCAAAACGAACTGGAAAATCGGGATGGAAAAAAAAGTCAAGTCAAGAGCTCGTCAGTATCTTGCGCTGGGATTGATTGCTTTGGCCCTATGGGGCATTGCGTTTTACTGGTGGTACTATGCTTATCGGTTCGCGCCGGTGACTGCTTTCCTCCGAACTTTTCTGGTCATCCCTATACCTTTCCTCGTCCATCCGGTGGTTATCAGAACTCGAAAGATGGTAGAGCAAGCTGAACTAGAGTGGCCCTTCAATTTCATCAAACGCCTGGTCGTCATCCTACTGATGTTGGGTATCCTTACCCTACTGCTACCTCGATTGATCACCGCTTTACACGCCCGCTCGCGCACGTTCAGCATAAAAGATGTCCCACAAAAGCGGGTTGCCATCGTGTTTGGGGCGGGGGTACTGTATGACGGCAGCCCGACCCCGGCGCTCAAGAGCCGGCTAGAGACAGCAGCCGAGCTATATTTCGCCGGAAAAGCGGAAAAGCTGCTGATGAGCGGAGACAATCGCTTCGTGTACTATAATGAACCTCAAGCAATGAAAGATTACGCCCTGCAACTGGGCGTGCCTGACGATGCCATCGTACTGGACTATGCCGGCCGCCGCACGTACGACACCTGCTACCGTGCTCGCGACATTTTCAAGGTGCAAGATATCATCCTGGTTACACAACGGTACCATCTGCCGCGAGCGCTGTACACCTGCAACGCTCTGGGGGTCAACGCCGTAGGCGTCGCTGCCAACCGGGATGAATCTCCATACCTCTACGGGAACCTGCGCGAGCTTCCAGCAACGCTAAAAGCTCTGTGGGAGGTGTGCGTTTCCCATCCCCTGCCTGTCCTCGGTGAGCCCGAACCGATATTCTCATCCAATATCTGAGTGGAACAAGTCGAGCGTAGTTTACTATCCGATGAGCTCAATAATCTGCAAAGGAGATCTTTCAAATGGAACAACACACGACGCTGAAACGCTGGCTCACTGTGCTGGCCATCCTATTCGCCCCGCCCTTCCTGGTCGTGGGAGCGATGCAGGCGCTGTTCTGGCTGCTCTATTGGCTTTTCCCTTCTGCGCCGTTCCTTGGCTGGCTGGGAATTGAGGGGTACGCAGCCACCGTCCTGGGCGCACACGTTCTGATTTCGACGGGGCTGGTGGGGCTTTTGGTGCGTCGGTGGAGACGGGCCGAACAATGGCAGTTCCTCCTCACCGCTGTGGCGGTTCCGTTGGCCATGCCTTTCCTGGCCTTCTGGCCTCTGTCGTTGCTGATGCGGCTGTCTTACCGGCTGTTCCCCTATACCTCCTCCACGCCGTGGTTGTTTTTCGGCATCGGGACGTACCCCTTTCTCTCCACGTCGTTCCTGAGCGACGCGACCCGCTACGTGACCCTCAGCCTGGCCGCATTGATATTGACCCTGGCGGCGTTGACCTGGCTGGCGGGGCAGGAGCGGAGACAGGTCTGGCGGCGCGGACGCTTCTACGTGCTCCTCGCTGCCTGCGCCTCGGTGCTGGCCTTCCCGCTGCTGATGCGCTACCGGCCGGTGGTTAAGGCTGCTCCCGGCGTCGAACTGCGCCTCGTGGACGAACCGGGCTTGCTGGAAGGAGTGGACAAGAGTTGCCAGGCCGCGGCCGAAGTGCGGGAGTGCCAATACGAACCGCTGGGCTGGGCGGACGCGCAGACGCTCGTGTACCGCCAATGGTGTGGCGGCCATTACGACAAGATGGG
>JAUXFI010000061.1 GCA_030620125.1 Anaerolineae bacterium | reverse complement strand
GACACCGCACACTTTACGCCACACCTTCGCCACGCGCCTTCTGCGGGAAGCCAATGCGGACCTGGTGACGGTGGCGGCGCTGTTGGGTCACAGCAGCGTGGCAACGACGGCGATCTACACCCAGCCCAGTGAGGCTGCCCTGGTGGAGGCGGTGGAGGGGGTGGGGTGAGAATGAAGCCCGAACGGTTGGATTCTTGTTCTACAAAAGACCTCGCCCGGGCATGTGCCCAACAGGCCAGTCGCCGCCGCGCGCCAGCGCGCGAGCCCGGCCCCTGCTACGAACTGTTTTGCCGCGCCTTTGCTCCTTTCCCCGATGATGACGCCTGGGCGGCCATCATGAACCAATACTGGAGGCTGGTGTTGTTCTGGCTGGGTCAGCACGCCAGCGAGGACACCACCCAAGATGTCTTCCTGCGCTTCTGGAAGGCGCAGCAGGACGCTACGTCTTCCTTCACCGCTCATTTCTCCAACATTGGCGCTGTGATGGGCTACCTCAAGCGGTGCGCTGTCACCGTGCGTATCGAAGCCGGGCGAGAGGCAGAGCGGCAGCATAGGCTTTGGGAAAGGCTGCGCGACGCTTCGCTGGTCAAGTTGGTCCTGGCACGCGCTCAGCCAGGTCGGGAGCATACCGATTCCGACTACAAGCAGCTCATGCTCTCCAGGCTCAAGGATGAGAAAGAGCGGGCTGTGTTTGAGGGGACGTATTACTACAGTCTGACCCCGCGAGAGATCCAGGCTGTGCGACCGGATCTCTTCCCCGATGCGAAGGCAGTCAGCCGGATCAAGGAGAACCTGCTGAGACGGTTGCGGCGCGACCGCGAACTCGAGGAGTATTGGAACAGTCACCGGGGAAAAAGCGGCAGCGATGGCGGAAAAATGGCCTGTTCGCCCGTTTAATGAGATAGGAATGACAATGATCGAAGACAGATGCATCAACCCAAGTGAGATTGAGGAGGGAGACCTGATTGCCTACTTGCACGGAGATGCCTCATCCCAGGTCGCTGGGCACGTTGCGCGCTGTGCCTTCTGCGCAGAACAGGTCGAGCAATTGAGAATGATTGACGCCCAATTGCTAGCTGCGTTCTACCGTGACGCTTGCCCAACAGCCCAAGTTCTGGCCGACTTTGCTCTCAACCGGCTGTTGGCGACCGAGAAACTGCGCGTGGCGGCCCACGTGCGCCGCTGCTCTATTTGCTCTGGGGAAGTGACTGCCGTGCGCGACCTGGCGGACGAGGCGCCTCCCTCACTCCTGGCCCGCCTGCGAGAGTCGCTGGCGCTGGCCTTGGTCGCTCGACCGATTGCCCGCGTGGCCGTTCCTGCGAGGGGTGAGGGCTGGCAGGGTCGCTTCGAGACCGACGACCTGGTCGTCACGCTCTCTGTCCAGGCGGGCAGTCTAATTGGCCGAGTGCGAAGACGGGACGCCCCTTCCGACGCCGACTACAGCGGGCATGCTTGGCTGCTGGAGGAAAAGCCAACAGCGGAGGGTGATTTCCCGTGCAGTGAGATTGACGAGCGGGGCCGCTTCCGGTTCATAGCACCACCGGCTGGTTCCTACGCACTGCTCTTGCAGGTCGGCGAACAGGACGTGACGCTGGGGACGATCTGGGTGGAGTGATGGACACTGCAACGTTGCTACAACGATTGCTCGCAGCAAGGGATAAGGAGGAACGCCAGGCACTGCTGAAGGCGCACGGTTCATTGGACACTGCTTTCTTCCGGCTGCTCAAGGAGCGGGTCCGGGAACTGGTGGAGGAAGATAGCCGAGAGGCATTACGGACGACCGGCGTCGGACTGGAGGCGGCAGAGTTCGCAGCAGAGCAGGAGGGCGTTGCCACCGCCTGGTGGGCCAGGGGCAACGCCCTCTTGTTTTTGGGACAGTACGACGACTGCCTGGCTGCCTACTCCACCGCCATCTCCATCTTTGCCGGCCTGGGGCAGGCGGAGGATGTAGCGCAACTCCAGACCAATTGTATGCTGCCGTTGATGTGGACTGGCCGCCACGCCGAGGCACAGGCGATGGGCCGCAGTGCTCTAAAAGTGCTGGCGGATCGGGGGAACACCCGGCAGATGGCCAACCTCCTGCTCAACCTGGGCATTTGCGCGCTGCACCAGGGAGACCACGCTGGCGCAGTGGCGCAGACAGAGCGAGCAGCCGAGGTCTTTGCCCAACTGGACAACGCGGTGCAGGCGGCCCGCTGCCGGATCACCCAGGCAGTGGCGTTGGAGGGCCTGGACCGCTTTGCCGAGGCCGAGTCCTTGCTGCGGGATGCCTTACGAGTCTTCTCCGACCACGGGGCTTGGGTGCCCTGGTCCCGCACGGCGCTGAACTTGGGCGTGCTCTGCGTCCGCTTGGCTGACCATCAGGCCGCGCTGCGCTGGCTGGAGAAGAGCCGCCGTGCCTTCCTGGAGGCTGGCATCGAGGTGGACGCAGCCGTCGTTGACCTCTACCGCGCCCAAATCTTTCTCGACGTCAATCTCCTGCCGGAGGCAGCGCGGTTGAACGAGGAATTGGTGGAGATCTTTACCCGGCTCAAGATGCCACGCCAGGTGGCGCGGTCAGCCTCGCTCCTGGCCGAGGTCTATGCACGGCGCGGGCAGACCGACTCGGCCTGCCGAGAACTGGAGCGCGCTCGGCAAGTCTTTCGTATCCAGGGGGACGCGGTGGAGGTAGCGCTGCTCGACCTGCGGCGTGCGGCGCTATTACAGGAGATAGGGCGACCCGGAGAGGCATTGCGCTTGGCGTCGGAGGCCTCCGGTGTGCTCAATGCGCATTGCTACCCCCTGCGTCACGCTGAGGCCCATCTGATCATCGCTACCTGCTGCGGAGATCTGGGGCGGATCAAGGAGGCGCAGGTAGCCTATCGGGTGGCCTGGGCAGCCGGGAGTCACCCCACCGGTACCACCGAGCCCCCGCCGGTGTTAGCCTACCGCATCGCCCACGCCCGGGGGGCCATCGCTGAGGCGGCTGGTGAGCGATCTCTGGCCCGAGGCGAATACAGCCGGGCCGTGGGCTATCTGACCAGGATCACCCGGGGGCTGGGTCTGGACGAATTGCGCGGCGGGTATCTGGCGGACAAACGCCCGGTGTACGAGGCGGCGTTGCGGCTGGCGCTGGAGGATGGCCGGGTGGCCGACGCCTTCCGCACTTCGGAGTTGGCGCGGGCCGGCGCACTGCGCGACTTTCTGACCGGCGGGCGACATCTTGTGTCGGAGATTGGCGGGGAAGATCGAGCCGTTGGTTCGACTGCGCTCACCACAAGATTGGAAGAACTGAAGGCACGCTGGGCTTGGCGGGTGAGCCATCTCCGCCATCCGGTAGACTTGATGACAGAGGCCGATGAGGATGTCGTGGAGCCGGAGGATCGGCCGGCCCGGTTGCAAGAACTGGCCGACCTGGAGCGGAAACTGGCGGACGCTTACCGCCGCCATCGCCTGGCCGACCCGCGCTTCGCCGTGCTGGAGCAGGGGGAAGTGCTAGGACTGGGCGAGATCCGCCGGCGCCTGCCCGACGACGTGGCCCTGCTGTCCTTCGATCACGTGGACGACTATCTACTAGCCTTCGTCGTCACCAGCGACAGGGCAGACGTGGTGCCGATGGGGGGGCTGGCGCAACTGCGCTGGGACGCCGCCGGGCTGGGCCACGCGCTGGAGGAGGTACGCCTCTTCGACGACCCCGCCGACCTGGCACTGCTGGAGGCGGACCTCCTGGGGGACTTGCAGACGCTCTATCGGGCCGTGCTGGCAAAGCCCCTGGCACGGCTGGGACCAGAGGTGCGCCGGCTGCTGATCGTGCCCTGCGACGTTCTGCACACGCTGCCGCTGGGAGCGTTCCACGACGGGCGGGGGCATCTCCTGGAGCGGTACAGTGTGTGCTACCTACCCTCCGCCAGTCTCCTGGCCGCGCTGCCGGAGGGTAGAGGGGCCAGTGCAGGCTCACCACTGGTGATGGCTCACTCTTGGGAGGGACGGTTGCCACTGGCGCTGGATGAGGCGGCAAAGGTGGCAGAGGCGCTGGCGGGTGGCTTTGGTGGGGAGCCGTTGCTGCTGATGGAGGAGCAGGCCACCACGAGGGCGCTGCGCGAGCAGGCAGGGATGGCGGGGCTGATGCACGTGGCGGCCCACGGAGCCTTCCGTGCTGATGCACCTCTCTTTTCGTCACTGTACCTGGCCGACGGCCCGTTGACGGTGAACGAGGTCTACGGGCTGGATCTCTCCCAGGCTGCGCTGGTGACATTGAGCGGCTGCCAGACCGGACTGGGGCAGGGACGAGGTGGGGAGATGCTGGGGCTGGCCCACGCCTGCTTCTTTGCCGGTGCCCCGGCGTTGGTCGCGAGCCGCTGGCGGGTGGAGGACGAGACCACCGCCCGGCTGATGCAGGACTTTTACACGGCTCTGGCACAGGGAGAAACAGTAATGGAGGCGCTGCGGACGGCGCAGTTGGGCACGCTGGCCTACCGCCCGCACGCCTCCTACTGGGCTGCGTTCGCGGTCTGGGGGCGGGGGTTCGATTCCGTGATCAGTGATGGCGGAAAAGCAGGGAAGGATCTCGTCAAGATTGCCACGTTGCATGGCGGAAAAATGGGTCAAAAGTGCGTTTAGTATAGCAGAGTGGCACGTCGTCGGAGCCGGGTCCCGACGGTCGGACCAACCGGGCCATCCAAGCCCGGCAGAGAATGGTCAAACCAATCAACAAGAGGAGGTTTTCAAATGAATGAGCAAAAAGGTCTCTTTACACAGATGGGCGAGGTACTCGACCGGTATCTTACCAAATGGCGAGTGACAGCCCAGGAGCGAACGTCATCCAGACGGCCTGGCTGGCTACGTTGGCTGGGGCGGCAGATGGTGCCAAACATCGGCACATTGCTGCTGGTGGCCGTGTTGCTCCTGACGCAAAACGTCTGGGCGCGGCCGCTGCTGGGTACCACCACCGCCCCCGGCCCCAGCGCCACGACGGTCAACTACCAGGGCCGCTTGGCGGATAACACCGGCGCACCCCTGGACGGCAGTTACGGCATGACGTTCGCGCTGTACGACGCCACCACTGACGGCAGCCTGGTGTGGGGGCCGGAGGGCCATACCGCCGTGCCGGTGAGCGAGGGGCTGTTCAGCGTGGGGTTGGGCAGCCAGACCGGCGGCGGCATCCCCACCAGCGTGTGGAACGGCGATCGCTACCTGGAGATCACCGTGGGCGGGGAGACGTTGAGCCCACGGGAGTTGATCCGCAGCGTGCCGGTGGCGGGGATGGCGTTGACGGTGCCGGATGGAGCAATCACGTCCCGCCAAGTGTGTCTCAGCAATGGGCGGCTAACGCCTTCGGCTGATTTGAATCTGACCGATTCGTCTCAGACAATCCCTGGTATGAGCGCAAACCTATCACCAACTACAAACCAGACTTATCTCTTCTACCTCGTGGTGGAGTTCATAGATTCAGGTTCAACAGATGGACACGGCGTGGCTCAACTATATATAGATGGTGAGGTGGCTCAGGGAGGGCAAGCTGCCTTGATGGACTGGAGCGCACGGTTGGGCACGATTTCTCAAGTGTATCGTATTGACCTACCTGTCGGCAATCATACGATTGAGGCAAGAGCTCACTCCAGCAATGGAGGAGGACGGGTTTGGAGGTGGCATACTTCTCTCACGTGGCTCGCTGTATCTCAATAAGAGGTACAGACGGTGTGGAGGGGGAACATCAAGGGAATGTCTGGATGAAAAGCACAAGGATTCGCACAATCGCGTTGTTGGCCTGGCTGTCGGTGCTGCTGGCGGGGGTGGCGATGATAGTACTCAGTCCTTCAGCAGCCGCTTCACCTCCTCGATCAACACGGGGAGGTTGGGGCGGGTGAAGGAGAGTTCGGGTGCGGGGATGCGGTGGTGCTTGATGTCGGGGGGAATGTGCTTGTGGTGCGGGTCGGTGACCGTCAGGGTCGAACAGCGTATGGAAGGGTGGCGCTGCTGGAGGGTGTATACGAATCGTTCGTACTCAGGCAGCGACTGGAAGGGGTTCATAGCGGGCCGTGCGTCCGATCAGGTAAGAGAGGTTGGGGATGGCTGTTTGCTGCAACAAAGAGTGAAGCGCATGGCGGTATCGCACCTGGTGTTCGAGGAGTATTTCGTAGGTACTAGCCCATTCGCTCCAGTCCAGCATCCAGGCGTCGTCCTCGGGCTCTTCGCCACGCTGGTAGGCTTCGTAGAACGTTTCGGTCAGGACGCCGTATTTGCGCTCGAACACCAGACGGCAAGTCTGGTCAAGCCGGTGTGGGTGAGCCAACATCAAATCTCCGGCGTTCAGAGCAAGAAAGGGGACGATCTTATGAACTGATGGCGGAAAAAAGGGGACAAAGTGCGTTTAATTATAGTAGAGGTGACACGCACAAGGATTGCAACTCATAACGCGAGGAGGTAAGATGAACAAGCGAAAGAATCTGTTGATCGTGTTGGGCGAATGGTGGGAGCAGCGCTGCACTCAGACACATCCCACCGCGTCAGGTGAACCACCCTGCCGCCTGCGCCGCTTCCTGCGCTGGCTGACGCCCAACGGCGGCACGCTGCTGCTGATAGCGGTGCTGCTCCTGACCGCGCAGGTATGGGCCAAGCCATTGGCGAGCCCCGCCAGCGCCCCCGGCCCCAGCGCCACCACCGTCAACTACCAGGGCCGCCTGGCGGACCCCGAGGGCAATCCGAAAAACGGCTCCTACGGGATGACCTTTGCGCTGTACGACGCCGCCACCGGCGGCACCCTGGTGTGGGGGCCGGAGAACCATACCGCCGTGCCGGTGAGCGGGGGGCTGTTCGGCGTGGGGTTGGGCAGCCAGACCAGCGGCGGCATCCCCACCAGCGTGTGGGACGGCGACCGCTACCTGGAGATCTCCGTGGGTGGGGAGACGCTAAGCCCACGGGAGTTGATCCGCAGTGTGCCGGTGGCGGGGATGGCGCTGACGGTGCCGGATGGGGCGATTACAAGCCGGCATATTGCATTCGGAAATGGTTTTGCATCGCGTTACAGAGGAACTGATCCCCACTACCGCACAGGGCGCAACAGTGATTGGGTTGATTTGCCAGACAGTACCATTTCGATAGACCTTGATGTACCTTCGCAGGTTCTAGTCATAGTAACGATTAAAGGCTATCAAGCACATACAGACGGTTTAGTGCTTTTCAGCATTAACTATGATGGTACTGACCTTCACTTGGTTGATTATCACAATCAAGCCACACCCGTGATTCCCAAAGGGGAGTCTACTACAACTTATCACTATGTTTTTGATATGGATCCAGGCACACATACTTTCAAAATCTGCATTGCGAACACAGATGCCGTTGATGGTGCGTGGCGGGTCTTCGAATCACGGATTACTGCAATTGCTTGGAGCCAATAACTTTTCTAGCCGCATTTCACCATCCGTACTTGATCTGAAAGACGGATACCAATCAAGTCAGTTAGGAGGTCAAACACGATGAACGAGAAAAAGCAACTTACTCTGAACATTTCCTTACCTACTAAGCAAGACATGCGCCGCATCCTGCGTTGGCTGATGCCCAACGGCGGTACGTTGTTGCTGGTGGTGGCCCTCATCGCTACCGCGCAGGTGTGGGCCAAGCCACTGGCGAGTCCCGCCAACACCCCCGGCCCCAGTGCCACGACGGTCAACTACCAGGGCCGGTTGGCGGATAACACCGGCGCACCACTGGACGGCAGTTACGGCATGACGTTCGCGCTGTACGACGCCGCGACTGACGGCAGCCTGGTGTGGGGGCCGGAGGGCCATACCGCCGTGCCGGTGAGCGAGGGGCTGTTCAGCGTGGGCTTGGGCAGCCAGACCTCCGGCGGCATCCCGACCAGCGTGTGGAACGGCGACCGCTATCTGGAGATCGCGGTGGGCGGGGAGACGTTGAGCCCACGGGAGTTGATCCGCAGCGTGCCGGTGGCGGGGATGGCGTTGACGGTGCCGGATGGGGCGATTGGGACGGAGCAGATTGCGGATGGAGCGGTGACGCAAGATAAAGCGTCAGGATTACTTGGATCGCAGTCAGATAATGCAATTACAAAATGGGGAAATGTAGTGCTCACCACTGATGCCAATGGTGAAGGCAGTATATCTTTTTCCGAGCCGTTCCCTGCTGGAATTTATGTCGTCGTCGCTAATAATGGCGATAGAGGGGCAGCAGATTTTACAGTACAGATAGATGGTATGGGGACGACTGGGTTCCATTTTAAACTCTACCGTGTGGATGGAACTGTACTAAGTAACCGGATGGTACGTATTTACTATATCGCAGTCGGGCATTAGGAGAAAACAAAATGAACGAGAACAAGAGTCTATTCCTTGAAATTGCAGAGGCCATAGATCGCCGGCTGTCGCAGCGCAAGCCGTATGACAATGACTTGGTACCCCACCCAAGCCGCCTGCGCCACTTCTTGCGCTGGTTGACGCCCAATGGCGGCACGTTGTTGCTGGTGGTGGCCCTCATCGCTACCGCGCGGGTGTGGGCCAAGCCACTGGCGATCCCCGCCAGCGCCCCCGGCCCCAGCGCCACGACCGTCAACTACCAGGGCCGCCTGGCTGATAGTGGCGGCACACCCCTGGATGGCAGTTACGGCATGACCTTTGCGCTGTACGACGCCGCCATCGGCGGCAACCTGGTGTGGGGGCCGGAGAGCCACGCCGCCGTGCCGGTGAGCGATGGGCTGTTCAGCGTGGGATTGGGCAGCCAGACCAGCGGCGGCATCCCGACCAGCGTGTGGAACGGCGACCGCTATCTGGAGATCACAGTGGGCGGGGAGACGTTGAGTCCGCGAGAGTTGATCCGCAGCGTGCCCATCGCCGGGATGGCATTGACGTTGCCTGATCACACCATAGATGGCGCAATGCTTGCCAACACTGGCTTTGGCACGAGCAATGCTCCCCTGCACAATTTGGTTATCCGTGGCCCTGCAGGGGCTGATCTTACAGACACCACGGAAGTGAACGGAGCGATTTGGAACCTGAGTTCTATCGTTGGAGACTCGGCCGAGATGGTCATCTTGAGTGCACGGGTGATCGACGATGTTGCAAACTCGTATTTCCAGGCCTGGCCTAACGGCGAATCGTTGCAGTCCGGTATCAACGCCCCGTATGTTCGAGCATTCAACGCCGGGCAGTCTGCTAATGGGATTCTGTGGGTTAGGTGCGATAGCGAACAGACTATCCAGTACAAAATACGCGGTAGTGCTCAACTCTCAGAGTTGCAAGTCACCGTCATTGGCTGGATCGAACCCGCCGCCGCGCCGTAGGCTCGCGAGAAATGTAGGAGGGTGTCCAGTGAAAAGCATAAGGATTCGCACAATCGCGTTATTGGCCCTGCTGCTGATGCTGGTTACGCCAGCGGCGGGGAAGGTAGCGCGCAGGATTGCTCGTCCTGACACGATGAGAGGGGGTATTCGATGAAAAGCGTAAGGATTCGCACAACCGCGTTGTTGGCCTTGCTGCCGGGACTGATGGCACCGATGGCATTGGACGCCCAACAAAACCATAGGAGGTACAACAGATGAACGAGCAGAAGAGTTTCTTGATGCACTTTGCTGAAATGGTCGAGCAGTACCGCGCCGAGCGGCATACGACAGCGCCGGAACAGGATGTACGCTCACGGCAACCGGGCCGCCTGCGCCGCTTCCTGCGCTGGCTGACGCCCAACGGCGGCACGTTGCTGCTGATAGCGGCGCTGCTCCTGACCGCGCAGGTGTGGGCCAAGCCACTGGCGAGCCCCGCCAACACCCCCGGCCCCAGCGCCACGACGGTCAACTACCAGGGCCGGTTGGCGGATAGTGGCGGCGCACCCCTGGACGGCAGTTACGGAATGACGTTCGCGCTGTACGACGCCGCCACTGACGGCAGCCTGGTGTGGGGGCCGGAGAGCCACGCGGCGGTGCCAGTGAGCGAAGGGCTGTTCAGCGTGGGGTTGGGCAGCCAGACGAGCGGTGGCATCCCCACCAGCGTGTGGAACGGCGACCGCTACCTGGAGATCTCCGTGGGTGGGGAGACGCTAAGCCCACGGGAGTTGATCCGCAGTGTGCCGGTGGCGGGGATGGCGCTGACGGTGCCGGATGGG
>JAUXFI010000113.1 GCA_030620125.1 Anaerolineae bacterium | reverse complement strand
GGGGGCTTTCAGCGACGGCAAACTGACGCTCTCACCAGCTTCCGGCGGACGGCTGGGCGAGTTGCTGGGCGAGCAACAAGCACAGGCGCTGATTGACGAAGTGGACGGCGTGTACGTAGAGTATGGGGCCAACGAGGACGTCTACGGTAGACACACCAACGAGTACAAAGAGTTGGAAAAGATATTGGCTGGATTGCGCCTCGTCTCGGTACCCATCCGTCACATGGGCACGGAGCACAGCGCCGAGATCATGAGGCGGATGTACGAGGATCTGGTGGAGCGGGGAGTCCACGTAGAGATGCTCACGCCAGTGGCAAGGGTGCTGGTCAACAGTGGGGCCGTCATCGGCATCGAGACAGAGCGGGGAGAGGTGATCAAAGCGCCGCGAGTGATCATAGCGCCGGGACGGGAGGGGGCCGAATGGCTCAAGCGTGTCGCCGGTGAATTGGGGCTCGCGCTGACCTGTAACCCCGTGGACCTGGGCGTGCGGGTCGAACTACCGGCAATGGTGGTAGAGCCTCTCACCCACCTGCTCTACGAGTTCAAGTTCCTGTACTATTCGCGCGCCTTCGACGACCTGGTGCGGACCTTTTGCGTCTGTCCCTACGGCGAGGTCACGCTGGAGCACGCAGGCAGCGTGGTCACGGTCAACGGCCACTCCTACGCCGACCGCAAGACAGCCAACACCAACTTTGCCCTGCTGGTGAGCAAGAGCTTTACCGAGCCATTCGACGATCCGGTGGCCTACGGCCAATCCATCGCCCGGCTGGCGAATCTCTTGAGCGGCGGCGTGCTGGTGCAACGGCTGGGCGACCTGGAGGCTGGCCGCCGCACCAATGAACAGCGGCTGAACCGTTCGCTCGTCAATCCCACGCTCAAGAGCGCCACGCCGGGAGACCTGGGGTTGGTGCTACCCTATCGTCATATCATCAATATCCTGGAAATGCTACACGCGCTGGATCAGGTGACGCCAGGCGTGTGCTCGCGCCATACGCTGCTCTACGGGGTCGAGGTCAAGTTCTACTCCAACCGGGTCAAGTTGACACCCGACCTGGAGACGCAAGTGCGCGGGCTGTACGCTTGCGGCGATGGGGCCGGCATCACGCGCGGGCTGGTGCAATCCTCGGCCTCGGGTTTGGTAGCGGCGCGGGCGATACTGAGGGACTGACAATACGTCGGGCTCGATCCACTCTTCTGCCTGTGCTGCCTGCGCCGAAAATCGCTGCTGGCCATCAACAAACGTTCCGGCGGGTCTCCCTTGCTGACAAAGGCGTCGGCCCCGGCATTCAGCGCTGCCGTTCCAACAACACCCGCAACGCGAAACGTACCCTGGGTTGATCATCGGCGAGCAAGACACGCATCTACATTACCTCCTCTAGCAAGTCGCCTGTCTCCATCCCAACCCAGCATACAACAAAAACCCCCCAGGCGCATCGGCCATGTGGGGGATTTTGTAATTAGACACCTGTCCAGTCTTCTCTTTGGTCAGGTGACCAATTCGCAAAACATCAGAAAGACGTATCTTCTCAATACCTTGGGGCAAGGGCAGCGTAGGGCGGTTTTGCTAACCGCCACAGGGTCGGATAGCAAATCCGACCTACTTTCGCCCCAACTTTTTGAGGAGATACAGAAAGACGTACTTTCAAAGATGTCAGGGAACTTGTCAAAATTCGCCAAAGGTCTCCGACCGAGGCGCGATGGAGCCTCAACCATCCAATGCCACCACCCCGCGATGGATAGCAAATCGCACCAGGCCGGCCGTGTGGTGGATGTCCAGCTTGTTCATCAGATTCGACTTGTGAGTCGCTGCCGTGCGCGGACTGATATACAACAGATCAGCGATTTCTTGCATCCTTCTCCCCTCGGCGATCAATTGCAGCACTTCGCGCTCCCGTTTTGTCAGCATCTCGTACCGGTCCTGAGTTTGCGGGGCTTCTGCTCGCTGGATGTAGCCGCGAATGACCGTGTGTGCAATAGCCGGGCTGAGGAAAGATTTCCCCCGCTGCGCTGCGCGGATAGCCATTATCAACTCGGTATCGGCCGACTGCTTCAGCACGTACCCCAACGCGCCCGCCCTCAACGCCTGGAGAATATACTCATCCCCTCCGTGCATCGAGAGAACCACCACCGCCACCTCTGGCGTGCGGGAAGCAATCTGCCGCGTGGCCTCAATCCCATTGAGCAGCGGCATAGAAATATCCATCACGACCACATCTGGCTGCAGCGACTCGGCCAGTTGCACCGTCTCACGCCCGTCGCCGGTCTCGCTCACTACCACTATGTCTGGCTGCGCCGACAGCAGCACCCGTAACCCTTGCCGCACGATGCGGTGATCATCGGCCAACAACACACGAATCGGCATTGAAGCCTCCTATCACTCCTGTGTCTCCCAATGTCGCGGGAACCATATCTCTATTCTCGTCCCCTCGCCGGGCGCGGCGGTAATGCTCACCCGTCCGCAGAGAAGCGCTACACGCTCCTGGATACCCAACAGCCCCATCCGCCCTTCGGCTATCGCCGCCTTCAACCGCTGCGCCGGGTCAAAACCCTGCCCATCGTCGGCCACGCGCGCGTACACCTCGTCGCCATCAGCTCGCAGAGTGACCTGGACGTGACGGGCCGCAGCGTGGCGCACAATGTTGGTCATCGCTTCCTGCACGATACGATACAGCGCCGTTTCCATTCGCTCGGGCAGCCTGCCGATGGTCTCATCCAAGTCGCTGGTCACGTCCAGACCGGTACGCTTGATGAATCCATCCACGTGACCGCGCAGGGCCGGAACTAGCCCCAGGTCATCCAGCGCGGCCGGTCGCAGTTCCAACGCCAACCCACGTATCTCCTCCATCGTGGACACGAGGAGGGCGCGGATGCCAGCCAGTTGCTCGTGCAGGTCGGTGGATTGAGCCGGCAGCGCACCCTCCAACACCGCCAGGTTGAGCTTGAGGCCCGTCAGTGCCTGCCCTACCTCGTCGTGCAGCTCGCGGGCGATGCGCCGGCGCTCCTCCTCCTGCGTCTGAACGACCTGCGCCGCCAGTTGGCGCAACTGCGTGCGTGCCCGGGCCATCTCCCCGAGCAAGCGCTCGCGTTCCATAGCCACGTCCATTTGTTGCGCAACGGCGCTCAGCAAACTCGCGTTCGCGGTCAGGCTTGCCTGTTCGGGTGTGCATAACACGATCAGCGCCCCAATTAGCTGCTGGCCCACCGGCACGGCCACCACCCCGGTGGCTCCCGCTTGTCCCCACACACCGCCTTGGGCCTGTACCTCCACTCCCGTCAACACCAGCGGGCTGCTGGCTGCGCGGACGGCCCCCAACAGCGGGTCTTTCGCCAACTTTGTCCCTTGAGCCTCAGCCCAGGGCGCTTTGGCTATTCCATGCGCCGCCCCGCGCGCCAAAATCTCTTCTTCCCCGTCCAACAAGACCGCGGCCACCCCTTCAGCGGAGAGCACGCCGGTCACGTGTTCGACCATCACCGCCAGAATCTCTTCAACTGACATAGTTCGGGCCAGGGCCGACGCCAGCCCATAGAGCGCCTGAAGCTCCCGGTTGCGCCGCCGCAACGTCACCTCTGTCTGGCGCTGTCGCGCCTCCGCCGCCTGCAACCTCGTGAAAGCACGAACCCGCGCCAGCAACTCTGATACGTGAAACGGCTTGGTCACGTAATCATTGGCGCCGGCCTCGAACGCAGCCAGACGATCCGAGACAGACGTCAGCGCCGTGATCATGATCACGGGGATCGCCGCCCCACCCGGCCAGCTACGTATGCGCCGGCAGACCTCTAGCCCATTCATGTAGGGCATACGAATATCCAGCAGCACCAGGCCCACTGGTTCGTTGCCGGGCCGACCAGCCTCTTCCAGCCGCTCCAGAGCCTCTGGCCCGGAACAGGCAGCCACGACCTCGTAGCCCGCTTTATCCAGCATGAAACGCAGAAGCCGAACCGTCTCTACGTTATCATCCACGATCAGCACGCGCCCAGAGCTCGTGCCGTCTACCCCGTTCTTTTGATCTCCAGCCACACGCTCTCCCTCCCAAATCCACCCCTATTATACAACACAACTATCACTCCCGGAAACTGACTCATGCGACTTTATCCCTCCTGGCAGAAGAATACAGCCGCCTACGGGCCGAATTACGTCATTTGCCCATGACAAGGCAGGCGACTTTAGGTATACTAGGAACGGTGATAGAAATGAATCTGTCCGAATGTCTGGACCTCAACTGGCTATCCACCACAACCCGGCGCGTGGCCGAGCAGACTGGCCGCGCCATTCAGCTACTGGATGCCGATGCTCGCCCGCTTTGCACCCTGGGCGAGCTTGCCTCAACCATCGTGGAGCAACCTATCCTCGTCCTGGGGCAGCCCGCCGGTGTCGTGCAGATCGGCGGGAGCGATGGGCTGGCGCAAGCCCTCGCCGGTCTCCTCTCCAACCTGGTGAGCGCTCGCATCAGTGCCGAAGTCGAATTGGCGAGCCTGTCCGGCGAGTTGCTCACAAAGTACGAGGAGATCAACCTGCTGTACGACATAGGCGCTGTGCTCAACCCGCTCTTGGACGAGAGCGCCATCGGCCAAATCGCGCTGGACAGAGCAATCCAGGTCATCGGCGCGAAGCGGGGCGCGGTGCTCGTGACCGACCCGCAAACGGGGGCCTGTCACGTCGCCGCAGAGCAGACCGGCGACGACGACACCATAACCGCCCCCGTCGAACCCGGCCCCCTGTTGAGCAGCGTGCTCGACACCGGCCAACCACTCCTCGTCGAACGTCTGGCGGATCGCCCTGATGTAAGCCCTGCCGAACTGCAACGTTACGGTGGGGGTTCATTCCTGGCCGTTCCCATCGCGCCCCCGTCCGGTGACGAGTCGCTGCTGGGTCTCATCGTGCTGGTCGGCAAACTTGCCACCGCTGTCTTCACCGCCAGCGACCAAAAGCTCCTGACCACCATCGCCGGCCAGGTCGCCACCGCCATCCAGAACCGGCGACTGGTGGCCGAGGTGCAAGCCACCCAACGACTAAAACACGACATGGAGATCGCCCAGCACATCCAGGCCGGGCTGCTGCCGGAGCGCCCTCCCACCGTTCCAGGCGTAGACCTGGCGGGGCTGTGCATCCCGGCCGCTTCCGTCGGCGGCGATTATTACGACTTTTTCACCGTCGGCGATCAGGTAGACCTGGTGCTGGCGGACGTCTCGGGACACAGCGTGGGAGCGGCGCTCGTAATGGCCGCTACGCGCAGCGTCCTGCGCGCCCAGGCGATGGACGGCCGCGCGCCCGCCGAGATACTCGCCCACACCAACCAGGTGACAGGCGACGACATGGTCCGCGCCGGCCTGTTCATCACCGGCTTTTACGCTCGCTACACACCGGCCACCCGAACCTTGCGCTACGCCAACGCCGGCCACAACCTGCCCATTCTCTACCGGGCAGCCAGCGCCGAGATCGAACTGCTGGACGCCGAGGGCATCGTCCTGGGCGTGCTGCCCGACATGCTCTTTGAAGAGAAACAAACCACCATGTCACCCGGCGACGTGCTGGTTCTCTACACCGACGGCATCACCGAGGGCGAAAACCTGGCTGGTCAGCAATTTGGAGAGGAGCGGCTCTACCAGTTGATCGTGGACATAGCCGGCGACCCCGCCCAGGCCATCGCCGACGAGATTCTGTCCGCTACCCGCGTCTACGGTCGAGGCGTGGACCAATACGACGACATTTCCCTCATCGTGATGAAGGTGACAGCATGACCCCAACCTGGACCGCCGACGATCTGGCAAGCTGGCTGGCTCACGACCTGCGCACCCCGCTGGGCGCCATCACCGGCTACGCCGAGATACTGCTGGACGACAGCGAAATGGACACGCGCGTCCAGCACGAGTTCCTGGGTATCATCCACGGCGAGGCTCAACGCCTGGCGCGTATGGTGGAGCAGGCCGTCCGCCTGGTGCGATTGGAGGGAGAGGCGGCCGCGTGGGAAATCGGCCCCGTGCCAGTGGACCATTGGCTGGAAGAAGGGCAGCAGCGCGCCGCCAGGGAACTAACGGCGCTGGGAGTGACGGTGCAAGAGTTGCCCTTTGAGGAAACCCTGGCCGTGCGCGGTGTGCCATCGAGTCTGGCCGACGCCCTGGCGGGACTGCTGGTCGGCGTGGGCGAGTTCGCCGGGCCGGGCGCGACCTTGCGCCTGGAGATGACAACCGCCGGAGCTGCCGCCACGCTCACACTACGCAGCGATGCCCTCAGCCACGACGATGACCAGGCAGCCGTCGCCTTCCCTCCCTTCCAGCGGCTGGGCAGCGCCCCGCGCCACGACCCCGTGGCTGCCGGCCTGGAACTGGCACTGTGCGCTGGCCTCGTCGCTCGCCAGGGCGGGCGCGTCTGGGCCAGGCAAGAGGGAGAAAAAGCCTGCTTCGGCATCACCCAGCCTGTGGCTGGGGCAGAGACCGTCCTGGCTCCAATGGAGGCCATTCCTTTTCCCGCCCACAAGTTCCCAGTCCCCACACTTGCAGAGAGCGCATCAAAACCCATCCCTCAATCCGTTCAATCCGTTGACCAATCCGTTCAATCCGTTGACCAATCCGTTGACAGCATCCTGGTCGTGGACGACCAACCCTTCATCCGTCGCGCCCTCTCTATGGCACTGCGACGAGCAGGCTACCAGGTGAGCCACGCCGTGAACGGCGCCGAAGGGCTAGAGCAGATCCGCGCCCTGCGGCCGGGCCTGGTCTTCCTCGACGTGATGATGCCGGTCATGGACGGCTTCGAGGTCTGCCGCCGCGTGCGGGCCGACCCGGCGCTGGAAGTC
>JAUXFI010000143.1 GCA_030620125.1 Anaerolineae bacterium | reverse complement strand
GGTCGCCCCTCCCGTCATCCGCCTTATGAGAGGGGAGGTCGCCCCTCCCGTCATCCGCCTTATGAGAGGGGAGGGGAGGCGGCGCGTCGTCCGGCCCTGCTATCCAGTAGACGGGGATGCCGACCGATGCAGCCGGGGCGATGTCGCGCTTCCAATCGTCGCCGACCATCAGACACTCACCGGGCTGCCGGTGCAGCCGTGCCAGGATCTCGCGGTAGTAGGCCGGGTGGGCTTTGGTGGCGTGCATGATTTCGTAGGATGTCACCAGCGTATAGTCGAACTCGGTTATGGGGACGCCTGCCCATTCCAATCGCTGTTCGATGGCCACGCGGGGGAACAGCGGGTTGGTCGCAATCACCACTTGCAGGCCGTGCTCAAAGACCCACTCGACCAGGGATCGGGCGTCCGGCGACGGTTGTGTCAGAGGGCGCAGTTTGGGGAACTCTTCCGCGTAGAATTGCTCGAAGGCGGGCTGCAATGCTGCCCGCTCGTACCCCAGCGCCGGATAAAAGATAGCCGCGAATGTTTCCTCGTTGGTGGGACCGTCGCCGTCGTTAGCCTCCATCGCCTGCGTGCCGCGCATCAATGCGGACATCAGGCGTTCGGGTGACATCAGGTGACCCACGTGGCGGGTGAGCGCCTGAAAGTAGGCCGGGATGAAGGCCTCCATCGAGTTGTCCAACAGCGTGTCGTCGAGGTCGAAGAGGATGGCTTTGAACATGACGTTACTCCTTGGGATCGAACCCTGGCAAAGGTTCGGCAGCAGATTTCGGGCCAAGGCGGCCGACTACTTCACTTCCGGCGCGTTCAGAACCGCCGCCGCCTGCGGGTGACAGTGGCCGCAGCCGACGTAAGGGTCATCCACCTCAAGCTGGTACTCGGTGCACACGGCGTAGACCTCGACGCGGCGAACGAGACCCAGCCAGCGCCGGACCACCCGCGCCTCCAGCACCATATTGGGGCAAGCGTTGGCGCGCAGGATGTCGGGCACGGGGCAACGGGCACACAGTTTGGGTTCCCACTGCTCCGAGCGCGGGTTGCGCCCGATGAGGCGGCACTCCTGGGTGGAGCGGCCTCGGTAAAAATCTGCGTAGTAGAAACGGCAGTCGCTGCCAGCGGGTGTGCGCATCAAGCAAAATGAACAATGACCAACAACATCGAAAGAAAAGCCTCCCACGCACTCATATCCAACACCGCTGCCGTGGGCCTGTCCTCCCGATCAACAACAAATGGCGCCGATTGCACGATCTCTGTGACAGCCATGGCGCCACCCCCTGATCTTTATTCTATCACAAGCGAGTCGGGTCGTCAATCGAGAGAACTGAGCTTCCACCACGGCAGGCTGCAAGAGCCGCCTGCTACTCCTGAATCACCACCAACGTCCCCAACTCGGCCCACCCGTAAAGGGCGGCAGCCTCGTCCAGACCGATGACGATGCAGCCGTAGGAGACAGGGCGGCCCAGGTAGCCCTCCCACAGCCGTGATCCGTTGGAGAGAGTCGGCAGCGCGTGGATGCCGTTGGTAAAGTCAGGCCCGGAGCAATAGATCCCCATAAAGTGGGGCATCCACAGGTCCCAACTGGAGGCGTAAGCCTCCTCCTTCTTGCTCAACACCTGAAACGTGCCGGTAATGGTCGGCGAGGAAGCGATACCGGTCGAGCATAAAAAGTCGTGAACCAGCGTGTCCCCCTCGTAGGCGTAGAGATGCTGGTCAGAGATGTCCACGACGATGCGCCGGCCGGTGATGAGCGGCAACGGGAAAAGCACGTCCACCGAGGGAATCGTGATCTGCTGACCGGGCCGCAGTTTCCCGAGTTCGATACCTGCATTGACCTCGGCCAGCCGCCACACGGGGAGGCCGTACGTCCGCGCCACCGACATCAAGGTGTCGCCCGGCTGCACGGTGTAGGTGCGTGGGGGATGTGTCAGCGCGACGGTGGCCTGGCTCTCCCCGGCCTCCACCGCCGCCTGGATCGCAGGCAGTGTCCTCTCCACATCGAGCGCGACTCCGTCGGCCAGTTGGCTGCCCAGGCCATCCAGGTAAGTACGGACGGCCTCCTCCTGGACCGTGAGCATCAGCCGGACGCCGTCCTCATCCTCGACCCGCTGCACGATCAGCCACTCCGTCACCGCCCCCGGCTCCACCGTCCACGTCGCGCCAAAGCCGGTCAGCAGGTCGTCGGCGACGAGCGTGAAAGGGCGCGAGAGAAACGCTTCGGCCTGTACCTGCACCGGACCAGAGTTGCCGATGGCCGGCTCCACCTGGCGAGTCATCAGCTCCATCACCAGCCCCTCGGGGCCAGCGCCAATCGCGTGCGGGAGCACGGCGATGGTCTCCTCCACGTCCAGTTCCCGCCCCACCTGGGCCGGCAGCGGGATGAGACCGTCAGGCCGGATGAGGAGACCGGCATCCACCGGCGGGACGAACACCTCTGGAGCAAACGCCTGGAGCGCGGCGGTGGCCTGGGCCGGGTCGGGGAGCACGACGACGGGGGAAAGGGGACAGCCGGCGACGAGCGCCCGCAGTGGGACGAGATGCTGCTGATCGGGCGTTTCCCTGCGCCCCACCTGGTAGGACAGTTGGGCAGTCGCCAGCGGGTCGAGGTGCAGCCCCAGGTCGGCCCAGGAGCGGCTCCAGAGACGATCACGATCGCGCAGCGTGAGCGGCAGCGTGAGCGGGTCGGGCAGCGCCGACTGAAGAACGGCGGTGGCCTCGTCCACGCTCAGCCCGCTCAGGTCCACGCCGTAGACGCTGACGCCGGGGTAGATGCGCCCGGCATAGTGCTGGCTGTAGGCCCCACTCGCGAACACCAGCCCACCCACGCCGGCGCACAGCAAGGCGACGGCGAGGACACCACCAAGGAGCATCCACGCGGTGCGACGGCTCATATCACTGCGCCCAGGCTAAATTCGAGGAGTTCACTCGATCACGCGGAACGAGTTCATGTACGCCTGCAGGTCATCCCACACCTGCTTCGGCTGGCCGGTCTGCGGGAGATAGACCACCTCGACCACGTAATAGTTCTGCGGCCCCTCGGCGAACAGCGCCCATCGTTCGATGGAGAGGTCGCCATCTTGCCCATCCACCCGCACGTCCTCCACCTGCCACGAGGTCTGCATCAGAATATAATCACCTCCCTCGTTGGCGACGATACGATTTGCGCCACCACGGTATATGGCTCCCCACTCCAGCGCCACCTCGGCCAACGTATAGCCAGCCACCTCTTTGTCCACGGCCACGACTGAGATTTCGTTGGAGAACTGAAAGGTATCGGTGCCACACAGCAGCCGCATCGCCTCCACGTCTACCGGAACCCCGTTCACCTGTGAGCCGTCGCGGTACTGCACCTGGACCAGTTCTCCATAGCGGATGCGGCACACCGGCTGCTCGTCCCACGTCGAACCCGTCATGTACGATCCCCGCTCGACGAAGAGGTCACGATAGGTCATCTCCTCCACACCAGTCCACTCTTCGCGGGGCTGGGCCAGCACGAAGCCATGTTCCGGGACGACGTAGTAATCGTCTGGGTCGAGGCCCATCGCTTCTTCGTAGCTAATCGCGATCCGCCGCGTATCCACCCTCAGCGGCTGATCACTGCCCGGCGGCGCGATTTCCACCTGCTGCACCTGCCGCTCGACCTGGTAGACCGTCACAACGGCGCTGATAACGGCGCCGCCCAACCCTCCGCAGGCCGCCAGCAGCGTGCCGATCAGCCCAATCACCGCTGCCCGCATAGCCTGGGATTTCTGCTTGCTCGCCATTTCCACCTCCCGCGACATATTTTCGTTACCATACCACATAACCGCTCTATTTGTCAAATATGGCGCACCGTTCTAATTGAGGTATAATGCAGCCGAACTGACGTTCTACAAAGGAGAGCAACGTGCCCAGATTCCAACTCGTCTCCGAGTTTCAGCCCACCGGCGACCAGCCAGAAGCCATCGCCGCGCTAGTGGAGGGTATCCACGAGGGGTACGAGCATCAGACTTTGCTCGGTGCGACCGGCACCGGCAAGACCTACGTCGTGAGCCAGGTCATCGAACAGACACAGAAGCCCACCCTCGTCCTCGTCCATAACAAGACACTCGCTGCTCAACTATACACCGAGTTCCGCGAGTTCTTCCCCCGTAATGCCGTCGAGTACTTTGTCAGTTACTATGATTATTACCAGCCGGAAGCTTACATTCCCAAGCACGACCTCTACATCGAAAAAGACGCCGACATCAACGAAGAGATCGCCCGCCTGCGCCTGGCCGCCACGACCGCCCTGTTCTCCCGCAAAGACGTCATCATCGTCGCCTCCGTCTCCTGCATCTACTCCATCGGCGATCCCCAGGAGTGGGGGCGCGTCGTGATCAAGCTGGCGCGAGGAGAGCGGCATCGCCGCGAAGTGCTCCTCCGCCACCTGGTCAGCATCTACTACGAACGGAACGATTTTGACCTGAAACGCGGGGCCTTCCGCGTGCGGGGTGACACGCTAGAGATAGTGCCGGCCTACGGCGAAACTGCCTACCGCATCGGCTTCTGGGGAGACGAGGTCGAGCGCATCAGCGAGGTTGACCCCCTCACCGGCGAGGTGCTGACCGAACTGGACGAGGTGCAAATCTTTCCCGCCAAGCACTTTATCACTGCGGAGGACAAGCGGGACCAGGCCCTAGCCGACATTGAGGCCGAACTGGAGGAGCGGCTGGCCGAACTGAAATCCCAGGGAAAATTGCTGGAGGCCCAACGATTGGAGCAGCGCACCCGCTACGATATCGAGATGATACGAGAGATTGGCTACTGCTCCAGCATCGAAAACTACTCCCGCCATCTGGAGCAGCGCCCGCCCGGTTCGTCCCCCTGGACGCTGATGGACCACTTTCCGGGCGACTATCTGCTCGTCGTGGACGAATCGCACATGACGATCCCCCAGGTGCGAGGTATGTACCACGGTGACCGGAGTCGCAAGCAGATGCTGATTGACTATGGCTTTCGCCTCCCCTCGGCGCTGGATAACCGCCCTCTCAACTTTGAGGAATTTGAGGCGCACATCAACCAGGTCATCTACACCTCCGCTACCCCCAGCCCCTACGAACTGGAGCACAGCCAGCAGGTGGTGCAGCAGATCATCCGCCCCACCGGCATCGTGGACCCCCAGATCATCGTCAAGCCGGTGAAGGGTCAAGTGGATGACCTGGTGGGGCAGATCAACGAGCGCGTGGCGCGGGGCGAGCGCGTGCTGGTCACCACACTGACCAAACGTATGGCCGAGGACCTGGCCGATTACCTGCGCGAACTGGACATCAAGGTACACTACCTACACAGCGAGGTGCAGACCCTCGAGCGGGTGGAGATTCTGCGCGACCTGCGGCTGGGGGCATACGACGTGGTGGTGGGGATCAACCTGCTGCGGATGCCCTTTTTGCTAATCCTACCGTATGCTCCGCGGATGGTTATCGGGTCTGCTTCGAGCGGATTCGTTGCACCTGCTATCCTTCGCACTTTTGAG
>JAUXFI010000101.1 GCA_030620125.1 Anaerolineae bacterium | reverse complement strand
GGCGTCCTCTCCATCCCCCACCCACACCGGCCGCAGGTAGATCGGCTCCGTTCTTGCGCTCTCTCCTTCCAAACAGATCAGGTACAGGCCCGGAGCCGTGTCCAAAGGAATGGGCAGTTCGAGCGTCGCGCCGCCCGGCCAGGGGACGGTGACAAATATGTCTGGCTGCGATCGAGCGGTGACTGTCGCCACTGCGGAGAGTTCGCCGTGACGGACCGCCGCCGGTGAGACCAGGCGCAATGTCACGCTGTTCCCTCCCTGCACCGCCTCCCAATCCAGCGTCACGCGCAATGTGTCTCCAGGGGCGAGATTGTCGGCGCTGTAGTGATAGCCGGTCATCCGCCACCAATAAAAGTCCACACCGTCGGGGTTGTGGTGCAGGTATGGCATCTTTTCAAAGTCCATCGTCAGATCGGCGTCGCTGGTGGTGGCGATGTCAGGGCTGAGAGTGACCAGCAACGTGAGGGCGATCACCAGGCCCACGAAGCAGAGTGCAGGAGGAAGAAACCGACTTGCCCGTGGTCGCCAACTGACGATAATCAATAGCAACACGCCGAGCACTGCTGCCAGCGAAACTCCCTCGGTAATGGCCCGCAGCGGCGTGCGACCCAGCCACATCACGACTGTGTGTTGCCCGGCAGGGACGGCCAGCGTGAGGTAGCCCGAATCGGGGGCGGGCTTGGCCTCGACGGGTGCGCCGTCCACCGTCGCCTGCCAGCCAGGCCAGTAGTAGAGCGGGAAGGCTACCTCTGCACCTCCCGCGCTGGCTTTCACTGTCCAGACACGGCGCGCCAGCTCGCGTGTGATTTCCTCCGCACTCGCCAGTTCTCCGTTGAGCGGGATGGCCCGTGGGGGGGCATCAGGGTCAAAGAGGGCTGGGCCGGTGTAGGGGCGTGGCGCCGCCCAGCGGGGCAGATACTCGTGGCGGATGGTCGAGCCAATGTTGCCGGTAAAGAGTTCGTACAGTTGCAGCCGCTCGACGGTAACGTCCTCGGCAGTGATGGGCAAGTATTCGGGTTGCAGGCCAGACAGGTTGACCACGACCAGCAGGCTCGCCAGAACGGTGGCGACAACCCATCCTCGCCCACCCTCTTTCCCCCCCATTGGGGGGGAGGTAAGGGGGACAATTGCGCCGGTGAGCAGCGCGGTGAAAAGCGCCTGCACTGAGAGAAAGCGCCAGGGGAACTGTATCATCGCCAGCAGTGGGAGGTGATCCCACAGCGGGCGGGAGAGGGGCGTGATGAGATAGGTGCTGAGGAGCAGGCCGATGAGTGCAAAGGCCCTCACCCCTCCCCCCAGCCCCCTCCCCTCTCCCAAAATGGGGAGAGGGGAGGGGGTGGCCCCGTAGGGGCCGGGGGAGGGGTGAGGGCTGTACCGCCGCGTCCATCCGGCGATCACGACGATTCCTCCTGCCAGCGCCAGTGTCGCTTGCACGAGCCCCATCGCGAAGGGGGTTGTGCCGCCGGGGGTGATGGCGTAATCAAAGATGAACATTGGTTGCACCAGGTTCACGCCTCGAAAGTGGTTGCCGTAGAAGAAATAACCGCTGGTCTGGGCGGTCAGTTGGACATAGTCGGTCTCGGCCAGGGCGGGGAGCCAGAACCAGGCCGAAAGAGAAATCCCAAGGCCCAATGCCCAAATCCCAAACGCGAGGAAGCGTCGGCGCTGTTTCCCGTCGCGCCATACCAATATCACCAGGTAGAGCAGAATGAACGGGGAGAAAATCAGGGCGGAGGTGTTGTGGGTGAGAATGAGGCCAGCGTAGGCCAGAGCGGGGAGAACAGCACGACGGAGGGAGGGACGCGCCGCCAGGTGGTCCAGGCCCCACAGGATGAGTGGGTAGAAGGCAAAGGCGGCGAATTCGGAGAGCGAGTCGCCCCGCACGTAGACGTTGACCAGGTGGAAAGGGGCCAGGGTGTAGGCGAAGGCGGCCAACCATCCGCCAGCCCGGCTGTGCAGCGCCCGCCGTGCCCAGCCGTACATCCCCAACGCCGCTGCCGCGAGAAAAAGCGTCTGAGCGAGTTTGATGGCGCTGAGGATGTCTAATCCGATCAGGGTGAACCCCGCGGCCAGGTAATATGGCAGCGCCGCGTAGTAACTGAAGAAGGGGTAACCCAGACCGTAGGCGGCATCGGGCATCCAGCGGGCTGGGAAAACACCGGCCTGCAGGTTGGATGCCAGTTGGTGGGTGCGCAGCAGAAGGAAGGGGCTATCGCCGCCCCCCCGGGTGTTCAGCAGACCGGGGCCCCACAGCGATCCGGCTGCGACCAGCGCCAAAAGCAGGAGCGTCGCCAGGGGCACGACGCTCCCCCAGGCGGCGCTCCGTGAGTGCATTTGAATCTCCTGGTTTTGCCTCCTGGTACTGGAGCGGACCTAACGTCTCCGGCGGGTGAGGACGAAGAGCACCGCTACCCCCAATGCCAGAATCAGCACCAGCACGCCGCCGATCTTCATGGCGGTCCCTATGATGGCGCCAAAGGTCGAGCTACTGGTCGACTCATTATCACCCCCATCACCCCCGCGGGCACTCGTCGGCGTAGGCTCGTCGGCCTCGCCAGGAGTCGTCGCGCCCTCGCCCCGCACGTCGGCAAAGTGCAGGTCAAGGCTGGTTCCCTCCGCCACCGCCACGGGCCATTCGGCTGGGCCGCTAGGCTCGTAGCCGGGAGGGGGGCTCTGGATCACGCGGTAGGCCCCTGCAGCCAGCCCGGTGAAGCAGTACGGTTCGCTGATGCCGTCGGTGGTATAGCGGGCTATGACTCCAGAGACGTCGGCGACGGCGATCTCTGCGTTGGGCAAGAGTTCCTCGGTGCTTTCGTCTCGGAATGTGTCCCCGTTGCGGTCGTGGTAGGCCAGCACGCAGATTGAAGCCCCCCCGGGTTGCCCCTCTGTCGTGGGGTTGCTCAATGTGGCGGTCGGTTCGGGCGCGGGCAACGGTGTGGGGACGGGCGTCTCGCTGGGCAAGGAGATCACCACTGTCTGGCCTATGCTGAGCATATCGTTGGGGCCGAGGGAACCGGCGTTGAGTTCACGAAGTTGATTCACGTCCACACCGTGCATCAGCGCGATGCCAAAGAGCGTGTCGTTCTGCGCGACGATGTGCACAGTCGCGCCGTCTGGGCGCGGGGTGGCTGTAGATCCCGGCGTGGGGGAAGGGCCGGGCGTAGGTGTGTCGGGTGGGGGTGGGGGGGTATTCGTTGGTGGCTCTGGTGGCGTGGTGTAGACCAGGGAAGCGGTATCCCAATAGACATCGTTGTGCTTGTATGCCCACGTGGCAGTTGCCCGAAGGAAGACGGTGACATTGCCGGCGTCTCCTACTTGTGCCTGCACCGGGCCGATCATACGAAACTCGTCGTTGGAGAAACCGCTGCCCCATACGATGTTCGGGTTCCAGGGATCGGTGCCGCCGTTGGGGTCAATGCCGACCCGGAAGGCAATGTTGTGCACGTCACCGCAGGAGTAAGCACCGCTCTCGTCATTGTCGCAACTCCATGCCTGCGCATAAGAGGAGAATTGAACGGTGGCGTGGGGGGACAGGCCGGTGACGACCTGGTAGACACCCGAGTCAATGGAGCGGAAGAAGCCAAATTGCATGATCGCATAGTTGTCGCTGTGAATGCGGGCTGGCGGTCCCACGAAGGGCGGTTTGTTGGGGATGATCTTACATTCCGGCCGGCCATAGTTCCGCCCGTCCGCCGGGTTCGTCCCCTCGCTCCAGAAAGTGACCCATTCCTGGGGCGAAAAGATCTCTGAGTAGGTGACACCATTGAAAGTGTCGCGGGTCCAATTGCCGTCACACCAGCCAGGGGACGAGCCGGCGCTACAGGAGACCCCCTCGAAGCCGGGGTTCTTTAGCAAGTTCTGCCCGTCTTGCAGTGGCCGTGAGAAATCGGGTGCGGCCATGGGAAAGGCCGTCACTATTCCCAGTAGCAAGGCTGCCACCAAGCCGCCGATCAAGATGTGTTTGTGGATCATCAGGTCCCTCCTTGAGAATGAACAATGTTACGATCAATATTTGTTCTATTGTTCATTGACTATTGGCAACACCAGTTCGTTTCCCAATGGTTCCTCGGACTGGGTCACCACTTTCAGATTTTCCATCGTTGGCCAGACGTAAAGCCCCACGACGAGCTGGGGTTCACTCTTACATTCCCCTGGGAATCTCAGTAAGTGGGTATCTACGATCACGTCCCCGCTACGCCACAATTTCGTGGGGTAGTATCCCCCAGCCGGTTCTCCATCGTCTTGTACCAGCCGTTCGCCATCGCGCAGGTGGACGAAGACGGTATAGTTCTCTGCTGGAGGCTTCAATGCTTGCCATTCCAACTGTACCTGCCATTCCTGGTCGCCAACCTCGACTGCGTAGTTGGTCAGTGCGATCTGGTCGCCGAAGCGGGCCAGGTAACCAGCAGGTCGCTCCGCTCGTGGGTCAGCAGTGTAGGCGACGTAGGCCACGTAAGGTGTGTCTTCCAGATCACCCTGCGTCAGTGGTCCTGGGTGCACCTTGATGCGCGCGTTGCGCGGTAGCAGGTTCAGGTAACGATCCGTCCCACCGTGGGGCCAGATCAGGAGCAATGTCGCGCTGGTTGGAGAAGGCGTTGTTTCCGCTGGGAGTATGGTCACCCTCTCAGTTTCCGGCACGAGAAAGGGAATCGCGGCCCACTCGTCCCACAACCGGCTGTCCACGTAGACCCCCCCCCTGCCCCCCCCCCCAAGGGGGGGAGTGGGGCGCGCTACCAGGCCACTCCCGTCCCATCCGACGGCGATGAAACGATTGGCCTCGGCGGCCAGTTGAGTGGCGGCGTCCTCGAAGGCATAGGCTGTCTGCGGATCAGTCCCGTAACGGAAGAAGTAATCCCACCCGGTTGCGAACAGGCTGACCGCCAGGACTCCGCAGGCTATTGCCACTGCCCACCCGCGCCACCCACGTTGCTCCAGCCAGGCCATTGCCGCATCCAACCCTAGCGCGGGAAAGATCACCAACAAGGGTAGCACGCCCACTGCTCGCAAAAAGTGCGGCGCATCCTCGGCCAGCCAGGTGGGTACCAGCATCAGCCCCACCCAGATCAGCGTGAAGGCCGCGGCCGTCTCCCGTCGCGCGCGCAGTACGGCCCGTGCCAGTCCCCACACCATCATGGCCCCCATCAGCAGGTCGAAAACCGGCCTCCCAGGTGGGTTGTGACGTGGGATGGTGTCGCCACGGACGAAGAACATCCCCAGCGTGCCCACCAGTTGACGGGCCAGGGTTCCCCACAGGTCGCCACCGTTGATGAGTGGATTAAAGACCGAGACCTGACCAGGTCGTCCCATCACTATGTTCCAATGGCCTATGGCGTAAATGGCCAGCGGAGCCAGTGCTACCAGTGTCCCGACTGCAAACCACGCCGCCCCCGGCCACAGCCGTCGTCCCTGTCCGGTGGACAGCAGGTAGAGGGTGAAGGCGGCCAGTACGATGGGGGTGAAGCGAACCGGTAGATAGGCGTAGAAGCAAAGGCCGTACGTGAGGCCAGCCAGCAACCAGTCGCGCCGGCGACGCGAACGGTAGGCTCGCGCGCCCAGCCACAGTGTCAGCGCCGTCGTCAGCGGCAGCGTGACGGCGCGGAACCCAATGCGGCTGAGATGCACGTGCCACAACGTGATTGTCAGAATCGCCGCGCTCAATAGCGCCACACGCTCGTTGAACCAGGTGCGGACCATCAGGTAGGTGGCAGGAATTGTCAATGTGCCACACAGGGCCGCTGCCAGGCGCAGTGCGCCCGGCGTGCGACCGAACAGGCTTACCGTGGCGGCGATGAGGTAGATAAACAAGGGTTCGCGGCCACGATTGGCCGCGAAATAGACCGGCCACTGGCCCGTGAAAACGCGAACGCCCAGGGCATCCAGGCCGTTGAATGCTTCGTCGTGATAGAGCCCCGGTGGAATCTCCCCCAGAGCAAGGACACGCAGTACCGCTGCCAGCGCCGTCAGGCTCGCGACTAGAACCCACCTATTTGCCCAACCGCGCCAGCAGGCTGGTGTGACCTCACCTCTCGCCGAACTTGCCAAAGCGGGCAAATTATAGCACAATGTAGGTGACTGGTCAAACCTCTGCGGAGTTGACGTAAGGAGTGCCTATGCGTGTCTTGATGATCTCCAAGGCTTGCCTGGTGGGCATCTATCAGCGCAAGCTGGAGGAAATTGCTCGCTTCCCGGACGTGGAACTGATGGTCGTCGTGCCGCCATCGTGGTGCGACGGCAGCCGTGAGATATGCCTGGAGCGAGTCCACACTGCCGGTTACGAATTGGTCGTCGAACCAATCGTATTCAACGGCAATTTCCACCTGCATTTTTATCCCCACCTGGGGCGAAGGCTGCGCGCCTTTGCTCCTGACATCCTGCACATTGACGAAGAGCCCTACAATTTTGCCACCTTCCACGCGCTGCGGTTGGCCAAGAGCGCCGCTGCTCGCGCGCTGTGGTTCACCTGGCAGAACCTGAATCGCCGCTACCCATTTCCCTTTCGCCTCATTGAACGCTATAATATGCGCCGCGCCGACTATGGTATCGCAGGCAGCGCGGGGGCAGCAGCGGTTTGGCGCGAGAAGGGGTACACCGGCCCGCTGGCTGTCATCCCCCAGTTCGGTGTGGACCCGGGCATCTTTGTTCCGCGCCCGGATGAGGCGGATTCTGCCCGTGGCTTCGTCATCGGGTACGTGGGGCGGTTCGTGCCGGAGAAAGGGGTGGATCTGTTGCTAGAGGCGGTGGCCGGGTTGCCTGGTGTGTGGCGGTTAGCCATTGTGGGAACGGGACCGGAGCGGGAACGGTTAGGGAGGCTCGCGCGCCGCTTGGGGCTGTCCGACCGGGTTTCCTTTGAAGGTGACATCCCTTCCACGCGCATGCCGGCATTTTACCGGGAGCTGGATGTGTTGGTGGTTCCCTCCCGCTCCCGGCCCAACTGGATCGAGCAATTCGGGCGGGTGTTGATCGAGGCGATGGCCTGCGGCGTGCCCGTCATCGGCTCCGACTGCGGCGAGATACCCAATGTGGTGGGCGACGCCGGGATGATCTTTCCGGAGGACGACGCTGCGGCGCTGCGGGAGTGCCTGGTGTGCCTGAGGCGTGACCCCGATTTGTGGGTGGACCTGGCCCGGCGCGGACGGGAGCGCGTGCTGGCCCGCTTCACCCAGGCGCAGATTGCCGCGCAGACAGTGGCGGTGTATCGGGAGTTGGTAGATTAGTAGATTGGGAGAAAGGAGCAGAATGTTTGCTACATTTGAGGAAGCGCGAGATTACGTGGAAGAGAACAATGTACAAATGGTTGATCTCAAGTTCGCTGATCTCTGGGGGCGCTGGCATCATCTCACGATCCCCGAGGGCCAGTTCACGCCGTCGCTTATGGATGCCGGCGTTGGCTTCGATGGCTCCGCCGTCGGCCTAAAGTCGGTCAAGGCTGGCGACATGGTGCTGGTCCCCGACCTCTCTACCGGCTTTGTCGATCCCTTCTGGGACGCACTCACTCTCAGT
>JAUXFI010000203.1 GCA_030620125.1 Anaerolineae bacterium | reverse complement strand
CACAGTGGAGACGTAACGCGGGGGCAGAGGCTGCAGGGTGTGCGTGTGGTACCAGTTCAACAAGTGGCCCCGATACCGTTCCAGCCTACCCACGCTCTTGAAGGTGGCTCGCAGGCGCAAGGCCAGGTCTATCAGGCCAACGTACCCCATGTCGTGAGCGGCCAGGGTGGAGAGCAGCAGCAGCCCTATGTTGGTGGGCGAGGTGCGATGCGCGACAAGCCCGCGCGGGTACTCCTGAAAATGGTCGGGGGGCAGCCAATAGTCGTCTGGGCCAACGAACTGCTCAAAGTAGAGCCAGGTGCGGCGGGCCAACCGGCGCAACTGCCGGCGCTCGTCGGCCGAAAGTGGAGCATGTTCGCGGGTCACGGGACGGCCAACCCAATGGGCGATCTGCGGCGATACCAACCACGAGAGCAACAGGGGCGCGGCGACGGGCAGTGCCGCCGGGTTGGCCAGGCTCATCAGCAAGACCAGCCCCAGGGCAAGAAACGACGCGGAGATCATCTGTCTCCAGGCCAGCACCAGCCTCATCTCTCTGCCGAACAGGCGGACCGTGTGCGCGGCAGAGGTCCATTGTAACAGGTGCTTGCGGGTGATGGTCAGCCGGATCAGGGTACAAGCAATGGCATCCAGCATGAGCAGTGTCTCATAAGGGAGAAAGACCAGCGCCAGCAACCAACGGAGAGCGTCTACCCACGCTGGCGGCGCGACGCCGCCCAATGGTTTCCGCCGCAGTCTCTGTACCAAGCCGGTTACGATGCCGATGATAAAGGGCACGGCTGGCGTCAGCAGCCCGACCAGTGTCCACACCAGCATCGAACCGGGCAACCACAGCCAACCGGCGACCAGCAGGGCCAACAGCGCCGGCGCAAGCAGGCTGCGTCGCAGATTGTCTACGATCTTCCAGCGATTGAGCAGGGAGAGGTCATTGGGGATCGTCCCTTCGCCTGCGTGGGGCACCCTGGGCAGCAACCAGGGCAGCAGTTGCCAGTCCCCACGCACCCAACGGTGCAACCGGCGCGTATAGGCGAGGTAGTGAGGGGGATAATCCTCGAACAGGACCACGTCCGTTACCAACCCGGAGCGTCCGTGGATCCCCTCAAACAGATCGTGGCTGGCCAGAGCATTTTCGGGCGCTCGCCCGTCCAGGCTGTGCTGAAAGGCGGCCACGTCGTAAATGCCCTTGCCGACGTAACTCCCCTCACCAAACAGGTCCTGGTATACGTCGGATACCGCCAGCGTGTACAGGTCCAGCCCGGTATCCCCGGAGAAAATCCGCGTGAACAGCGACAGGTTCGCGCTGGTCGGCTTGATCCCCACCCGAGGCTGGAGCAAGGTGTACCCGGCGACCACTTTGTCGCCCCCCCTTTCTTCCCCCCCCATGGGGGGAGACCCCCCTCTGTCCCCCCCATGGGGGGGGAGGAAAGGGGGGGCAAACTCGGCGCGGTTCAACGGGTGCGCCAGGGTGGCGACGAGGCGACGCGCGCTATCGCGGGGCAGGGTCGTATCCGCATCCAGCGTGATGACATACTTGACCTCCGGCAGAACGTCCAGCTCCCCTATTTGCACGACATAGGAGGTCTCCTTGCTCCCGCCAAGCAAGCGATTGAACTCGACCAACTTGCCCCGCTTGCGCTCCCAGCCCATCCAGCAGTCCTCGCCCGGGCTCCACCGCCGTTCACGATGGAATAGGTAAAACGGGCCAGCGGCCTGGCGGTGATATTTCTCGTTGAGGGCCTTGACGCCAGCCCTGGCCTGCTCGAGCAACACGTCGTCGCCCGGCATGTGCTCTCGTGGCGCGTCGGCAAAGTCGGTGAGCAAAGCAAAGCACAGGCGAGGGTCTGTGTTGCCCAGGTAGTGAAGTTCCAGTTGCGCCAACAGAGACTCGACCTCGCCGGCCTCAGTCAGAAGGGCCGGGACGACTACCATGGTGCTGCACTCAGCCGGAACGCCCTCCTGAAAATCCAGCCGGGGCAACTCCCGGGGCGGCACGGTGTGGGTAACGAGCCAGTTGATCAGGTTGACGGTCACGGACGTGGCGGGCAACAGCGTCAGCAAGCCCACCATGAGCAACTGAATAGGCGTCCCGCCAGCGCCGAGAGCGTAGAGAACCAGCCCTAGCAGGACGACCAGAGTGAGCAGAGCACTGGCGCCCAGGTACACGAGGGCGGGATGGCCAAGCAGCCAGCGGCGCAGGCGCACATCCCAGGAAGGACGATAGCCCAGACGGGCCTCGAGGTGTGCGCGGCCCGCGTCCAGGAGGTAGAAACCGACGTGGGTGGTACGGTTGGTAGATTGGCGCGCCGCGCTCCGCTGGGCTTCTTCGGCCAGCCGAATCGCTTCCAATGCGACTTGTTCTTCGTCCTTTCCTGTCGCCAGGGCCAGTTCCTCGACCACCCCGCGATACCGGTCGCGCGTGTCAAAGTCCATCTGGGCATAGATGTCCGCCGGGTCGCGGCGTAGAACCTCTTCCACCCGGCTGACGCTCTCGAAGAACGCCATCCAATCCTGGGTCGCCAGCAGGCGCAGGCTGATAATACAATTAGCGACGACGGCCTCGTCCATCCGCTCCCGAGATAGAGGCTCAACAGTGGCAGGCGTCTCCTCTCCAGGATGGGGAGGGATCGGGGGGGGGCACAATCCCGTGATGCGGGCAAGCGCCTGGGTCAGGTTATCCAGCACAACCAGACGCAGCATGGTCGGCAGCGCCCACAGTTCGCCTATCGTCAGGGGAGTGACACGCTGATAGGCACGGACAAAGCGCGTCACCTGGTCAAGATCGAGATGGCTCTCGCAGGACTCGAGAGTCCCCCGCGCGACGGCATAGACGCGAGGGTAGCCCTGCAGGGGAGATGTATCGAGTTTGGGCAACTGGCGATAGTAGCCCTTGGGCATATCCTCGCGCATCTGGCGCAGTGCCTGCTGCACCACGTAAAAGTTGTCCAGCACCCATTCGGCCGCGCAGGAGAGAGCCAGTTGCTCCTCAGATTCCTCTCGAAAATAGCGGTAGGCGTCGCGCAAAAGCGCTTCCTGCTCCCGCAGACGGTCCAGAAGCAGGAGCCTGTCACCGGAGCCGCGAGAGACGACGTGGCCCTCGGCCAGTTGACGTGCCGCTTTCTCCAGGTCACACTCGCCACCGATCTGAGCCTGCCCTGTGGGTGTGTTCGGGTCGGGCTTGTTATTTGACATTGGCTAGTGTCCCGTGTACTCTCCCGCGGCCACCTCAGCCGGGGTGTTCTCCAATTCGCCTGGGGAGAGGTCCTGCACGACCAACAGCGGGGTGGTACCATAGGCGATGAAACTGAGCGCTACGCTGCTATAAGGCCACCTGGTCCCGCCAGAATGGCCGTGAGCGCTCAACACGACCAGGTCAACGTTCTCCCGCTCCACCAACTCGTGCAGTGCTATGGCGGCACTGTCGGCGACGAGCAAATGGGTCTGAGCATCCAGGCAGAACTGGGACTGGAGCATCTCCAGACACCTGGTCGCTTCCGCCCGATTGAGATCCGTGATCCGGTTCACCAGCCTGATGTCTTCCTGAGTGGGGGGTGCGCGACGGACCATTTCCGGCCTGCACACCACGTGTGCCAGCAGGAGTTGAGCTTCGTGGAAACGCGCCAGGCTGGTAGCCAATGGCAAAGCGCACTCGGCTCGCTGCGAGCAATCCAGCGGGACCAGCACGTGCCGGTAACACAAGCCTGTCAGGTCGCGGGTAACAGGCTGATAAGCCCGCACGATCATCGT
>JAUXFI010000090.1 GCA_030620125.1 Anaerolineae bacterium | reverse complement strand
TCTGCCACCGAATGACCCCACACCATCTCTACTCCCTGGGCATAGAGGTAACCCTTCAGCGCCTTTTCGCCAGCCTGCTGTGCCAGAAAGCACGTCAGGTGGTAACGCCCCCCAGCCTGGTTGTAGCGGGCATCATCAATGTCTTGCCTCACCTGGCGCAGCCAGCGTCTGCCTTCCTCTTTCGGATTAGGCCTCATAGAGCACCCTCCCCTCCTGTAGAGCCTGCCTCATGAACGGCCGCTCGCGGAGCGCCTCGAACTCCTGAGGAGTATACGCCAGCAAGTCAAGACCCACACGGGGTTGAATCTGTTCGTACAGCAGCCCCAACCGCTTGATGAACGGCAGCTCAGAATCTAGCACGACGATGAGATCCAAATCACTCCACGCGCCGATCTCGCTGCGGGCAACAGAGCCGAATATGATAATGCGCTGCGCTCCCATCTGGCGCAGAACCAGAACGGCACGCTCAAGTTCACGCTCAAGCAACGTCTGTCTCTCAGAGCGTCGCTCCTGCCAATACTTTAGCACTTTTGCCTCTCCGCGCGCAAC
Source organism: Anaerolineae bacterium (assembly GCA_030620125.1). Next base: position 7,208 of record JAUXFI010000090.1, on the reverse strand, counting down.
TCCCGGCTCAGCCGCTGCCGGAAGCATGCCAGGTCGCGGAACGCTTTGGCGACCACCTTGAGATTGGCACCGGTGGCCTCGCCACCCACCCGTGGCAGGTGAGTCACCGGCACCTCGGCGATACGGAAACCACGTGCCCGTGCGCCGGCCAGGAACTCGGTGTCAACCATCGCCCCGTCGGAGACGAGCGTCACGTGCTCTAGAATCTCTCGCCGGAACAGCTTGAAGCCGCAATCAATGTCACGGCACAGGTAGCCGAACAGCAGCCGCACGAGTGTGTTCCAGCCCAAGGCATTGAATCTGCGGACGAGGGTATCCTGCCGCTCAGCCCGGTAGCCGCAGACGATATCCGCCTCGTCAGTGTATTCCAGGAGCCGGGTGATCTCGCCGAACTCGAACTGGTTGTCGGCCGGGACGAACGTGATCAGATCCTTGGTGGCAGCCACGAACCCGGCCTTTAGCGATCCCCCGTAGCCCCGATTGGGGTAATGCTCCACCAAGCGAAAGTTGGGGATGCGCTCCACCAGCTCGCGGGCGATTTCACCCGTGCGGTCGGCGCTGCCGTCGTTGACCAGGATGATCTCGTAATCCATCCCCAATTGCTGGGTCACGGTGGAGACCCGTTCCACGGCGCTGGCGACGTTTGCCTCTTCGTTGTAGGCGGGAAGAACCACAGATAGAGATGGCATAAAAACTCCAATCAGTTGTAGAGTGCAGAGTATTATATCATATCCGACTACATTGCTCAACCTTATGCTTTGGGGTATAATCTGGTGGATTGGTAGATTGGTAATTGGTGAGACTGCCTATGGCCACCGGATTCGCGCACTCGATCAAGGATAGTTTGACCCGCACGCGCAACGCGGCGTTCAGTCGCATCGCGGCGCTGCTGGGGACCAGCCAGGTCACGCCCTCCACCTGGGATGAGCTGGAAGAGTTGCTCATCCAGGCCGACGTGGGCGTGGAGACGACGCTCTACCTGGTCGAACGGCTGCGCAAGCGCGCCCGGGACGAGGCGATACTACGCGCCGGCGCGCTTCAGATGGCCTTGCAAGAGGAACTGCGGGCACTGTTGCCCGACCCGCCGCCGCTGAACCTGGGAGGTCGCCCGCTGGACGTGATGCTCATCGTCGGCGTTAATGGGTCCGGCAAGACAACGAGCATCGCCAAGCTGTCCTATTGCTACCGTCAGCGAGGCCGCCGGGTGCTGCTGGCGGCGGCTGACACATTCCGCGCTGCAGCAATGGAGCAATTGAGCATCTGGGCACAGCGCGCGGGCGTGGACATCGTCACCGGCCCAGAGGGGGGCGACCCGGGCGCGGTCGTTTTCGACGCGCTGCAAGCCGCGCGGTCACGAGGGATGGACCTGATGATCGCCGACACCGCCGGGCGGCTGCACACCCAGTACAACCTGATGGCCGAGCTGCGCAAGGTGCGGAAGGTGGCGGCCAAGAACGTCGAGGGTGCGCCCCACGAGACGCTGCTGGTGCTCGACGCCTCCACCGGACAGAACGCGCTTGCCCAGGCGCGCCACTTCCAGGAGGCGGTGGAGGTGACCGGCGTGGTGCTGGCCAAGCTGGATGGCACGGCCAGGGGCGGGATGGTCTTCGCCATCGCCCGCGAATTGGGATTGCCGGTGCGTTTCGTCGGCACGGGGGAGAGACTGGAGGACCTGGCTCCGTTTGACGCCGGTGCGTTTGTGGAAGGGTTGCTTGGGTAAGTGATAGATTGGTAAACTGGCAAATTGGTAGATTGGCCCCCACACCAACGTACCAATTTGCCAACGTACCACCCCACCAAGGAGGTAAACGTGGAAGAGACTCGTAGTCGTCTAATAGCTTTGAACGCAAAACTGGAACACATCCGGGGGCGTCTTTGACTTAGCCGCCAAAGAGCAGGAAATCACCCAACTGGAGAAACGCGCCAGTGCCCCGGACTTTTGGGACAACCACGAGACGGCACAGACGTCAATGCGTCGCCTCTCCAGCATACGAGAGGAGGTGGAACGCTGGAACACGTTGGAACAGCGAGTACAGGATGCGCTGGAACTCTCCGCGCTGGGTGACGAGAGCCTGCACGACGAACTGGCCGCCGAGACGGAGACGTTGGAGCGTGAAATAGACCGCCTAGAGTTCCAACTGCTCCTCTCCGGGCCTCACGACCGGGCCGACGCCATCCTGGCCATCCACGCCGGCGCAGGCGGCACCGACGCCCAGGACTTTTCCGAGATGCTGCTGCGCATGTATCTCCGCTGGGCCGAAGCACGCGGGTGTGCAGCCGAGGTAGTGGACCGGCTCCCCGGCGAGGAGGCCGGCATCAAAAGAGCCACCGTCACCGTCTCCGGCCCCTACGCCTACGGCTACCTGCACGCAGAGCGGGGCGTGCACCGGCTGGTACGTCTCTCCCCCTTCGACGCCGCCCACCGCCGCCATACCTCTTTCGCCTTGATCGAGGTCTGGCCCGACATCAGTGCACAAGTCTCGGTGACAATTGACCCGAACGACCTGCAGATTGACACCTTCTGCGCCTCATCGGCCGGCGGACAGCATATGCAGAAAAACGAGACGGCGGTGCGCATCACCCACATCCCCACCGGCACCGTCGTTGCCTGCCAGAATGAGCGTTCGCAGACCCAGAACCGGGAGACGGCGTTGCGCGTGCTGCGAGCGCGGCTGCTGCAACTGGAGGAAGAGAAACGACGCGCAGAGATTGCCGAGTTGAAGGGAGAACACGTGGATGCCGGATGGGGCAACCAAATCCGCTCCTACGTGCAACACCCTTACCAGATGGTCAAAGATCATCGCACCGCCCACGAGACCGGCAACGTGCAGGCAGTGCTCGACGGGCGGCTGGACGAATTCATGGAGGCATACCTGCGCTTCACAATGGGAGCCACGATAGGCGCCGAGAAATCCGGTAACTAGCACCAGGAAGGAGACAGAAAATGAGCACCAAGAAATCCAGAACGAGTATCTCTTCATCTGCAAAGAAACGTCCGACGACAAGGTCGAGGAAAACACCAACCACCTCCCGCTCCACCACCAGGACGCAACAAAGAGGCCCAGGAGTGCGGCGGGCTACACCAGCCGCATCGTTAAGCGAGGAAACCCGTGCCAAGCTGGACGAACTTCAAGACCAGTTGGGCGACCTGCAAGAGTCGCTGCTGCTGACCGGCGCGCACAACGATATGGGAGACATCGAAACGACTCTTTCACTGCTCCCGGCCGAGATCGAGGAACTGCGCACCCGGGGTTACGTCTTCCGTAGCTTCCTGGAACGGAAAATCGGCGTGATGGCCGAGCAGTGGGAGGAGATGCACAACCGCATTTCCCGCGAGGTGAGCCGGCGGCAACGGGAACTGGAGAGTGATGCCGACGTGGCCGAAAGCGCACTGCAACAGGCGATGAGCGGCCGCTCCTCCCAGGTGAGCCGCGCCGAAAGTGCAGTCGAGACGCTGGAGCGCAAGGTGAGCGCAGCGCAATCGGCAGTCGGGGCGATGTACCAGGCGCTCCAGCAGAACGTGGAGCAGACCAAATCCCAGGTGGAACAGATTCGCTGGACGCTCGATCAAGTAGACGAGGCCAGCTTTCGACTCTATCCGGCCGAAGACCCTGTGGTGGCCTGCCAGGCCCAGTATATGGAGACCAAGAAGGAAGGGCCAAAGGGCGTGCTCTACCTGACCGACGGGCGGCTGCTCTTTGAGCAGAAAGAGGAGATCGCCACCAAAAAAGTACTCTTCATCACCACCGAGAAGAAAAAAGTCCAGGAACTCGTATTCGAACTGCCCATTGGACAGGTCGAGGAGATAAAGTCCAGCCAAAAGGGCTTCCTGGGACACAAGGAGATATTGGAACTGCTCTTCGCGCCTGAGGCCGACCTGAGCGGCGCTACACTCCGCCTGCGCGGGGCCGACAACGAAGAATGGGCCGGGCTGATTGGCCGGGTCAAGTCAGACGAGATCAGCAAGGAGCGCACGCAGCCAAAGGACGAGGCAGTGGTAGAAACAGCCCACACCGCGCCGACAAAGTGCCCCACCTGCGGCGCGACACTCTCCGTCGAGATCGTGCGCGGTATGCGGGAGATCACCTGCGAATACTGTGGCTCTGTGATCCGCCTGTAGTTACTTTTCAGTAGGAGGGCCTCTCCAGAACCAGAAATCGGCGTCTGGAGACGCCTCCTACCAGCCGTTGGCCAACAGCCAAAGTCAGGAGGTAGTGATGGCAGAAAAACTCATCGGCAAAGTCAGCCACTGGTTCGGCAAGATCGGCGTCGCCGGCATCGAACTGACGGACAAACTCGCCGTGGGCGACCACATTCACATCCTGGGCCACACGACCGACTTTGAGCAAAAAGTCACCTCAATGCAGATCAAACACCAGGACATAGCCGAGGCTGGCTCCGGCGACGACGTAGGGGTCAAGGTCAAGGTCCAGTTCCGAGCACGGCACGGCGACCGCGTCTACAAAGTGACATAGCCCTTGGCTGACCTCCTGAAGCAAGTCCGGCGCACAGTCGAGACATACAATCTGATCGCCCCTGGTGACGGGGTGGTCGTCGGCGTCTCCGGCGGCCCAGATTCACTCTGCCTGCTCCACGTGCTGCTGCGCCTGCGCGACGAGCACCAGTACGACCTGCGGCTCCACGTGGCCCACCTGAACCACGGCGCGCGCGGGGCAGAGGCCGACGCCGACGCTGAATTCGTGGCGGCCATCGCCGCCGAGTGGAACCTGCCGCTCACCATCGAGAAACGAGACGTGCCGGCGCTGGCCCGCGCACACAAACTGGCCTTCGAGGAAGCAGCCCGGCGCGTACGTTACGCCTTCCTGACACAAATGACCGGAGAGATCGGCATGCACAAAATCGCAGTGGGCCACAACGCCGACGACCAGGCCGAAACAGTCCTGATGCACTTTCTACGAGGCGCCGGGCCAGCCGGGTTGCGCGGCATGCTCCCCCTCACCCCCATCACAGACTACCGCCTGCTCACTCCTTTCCTCCAACCTCCAACCTCCAACCTCCAACCTCCAACGCTCATCCGCCCCCTCCTGAAAATCCCTCGCTCTGAAATCGAGCGCTACTGCGCCGACCACAACCTCACGCCGCGCTTCGACCGCTCCAACCTGGACACCACCTACTTCCGCAACCGCCTGCGCCACGAATTGCTCCCGCTGCTAGAGACCTACAACCCCAACGTCCGCGCCCGACTGTGCCACACCGCCGCTGTCGTCGCCGCCGACTATGAACTCTTGACCCAACTGCGGGAACGGGCCTGGGCCAAAGTAGTGCGAGAGGAGCTGGAAGCAGCCATCATCTTCGACCGGGTGGACTGGCGGGCGCTGCCGGTGGCCCTGCAACGCGCAACCCTGCGCCAGGCAGCCTACCGCTTGCGCCGCAGCCTGCGCGACGTGGACTTTGTCCACGTGGAGAAGGCCCGGCACGTAGGACTGAGGGGGCAGACCGGCGCACAGGCCACGCTGCCGATGGGCCTGGCCCTCACCGTGGGCTACGACACGCTGACCCTGGGCGACGCGGGCGACGCGGGCCCTCCGCCCGACGAGCCATTGCTGTGGAGCGACGAACCGCTGCAGGTGCAGTTGCCAGGCACGACGCCGCTCCCTTCGGCTCCGCTCAGGGCAGGCCCCAGGCCGCAGTGGAAGTTGCAGGCAGAGGTGCTGGAAGAGTGGAACGCGGCCCAGATAGCCGACAACCCCGACCCATGGACAGCCTACTTTGACGCAGACACGTTTGCCGGGCCGCTGGTGCTGCGGCCCCGTCGTCGGGGGGACCGCTTCCAGCCTCAAGGAATGGGCGGGCACAGCGTCAAATTGAGCGCGTTCATGACCAACCTCAAGATCCCTCGCGCCTGGCGCGACCACGTACCACTGCTCGCAGCAGGCGATAGAGTCGTGTGGGTGTGCGGCCGGCGTCTGGGAGCAGGAGTCACCGTCAGGCCAGAGACACGGCGGGTGGCGATATTGCGATTTGGGCGCACAGCGATTGACTGACAAATCAGACTACGGGAGGAGATGGTATGTCAAGAAATAGAAACATGTTGAGCGACAAGGCACGTGTGATCCTGTTCTGGTTCACCATGGGTATGCTACTGATCGTCGCAGTGGTGGCAGTCATCACCATCCTGCGGTCGCTCGGAGGGGCCAGCCCGGCGAAAGCCCCACTGACAATCGCCCCTGCTGAAATCCAGGTGTGCGCTGGCAAACAATACCAATTCACCACCGACGCTGAGGACGGTGTTCAAGTCACGTGGGAGAGCACAGGAGGCACGATCAGCGAGAGCGGCCTCTTTGCGGCTGGCAATGCCCCCGGCGACTATACCATCACCGTCAGCCAACACGATTCGCGTCAGGTGACCAAAGCCATCGTGCACGTCGTTGCCTGCACGCCGATACCGACACACACGCCCATGCCATCTCCTACCCCAACCACCACAGCGCCAACGCCAGAGCCCACCATGCCGTCATCCGGCGATGCCCAGGGCGACGTAGGCGCTTACGAGAGCGGAGCCCCGGTCGAAGGAGTCCCCGCCGGCGTGGACATCCAGGCCGCCAGCGTGGGCGCTGACCTACGGGTGGACCTTCAGTCCACCGAAGGAGTGCCAGCGGAACTGGCCGGCTGGGCCGCCGAGGACGAGGCATTGCTGTGGATCAGTCTCTACGAACCGGTTCCCGACCCACCAGACGTGTACACCGACTGGATCTTTGCGCTGGATTTGGACGGTGACGTGGCCACCGGCCGCCCGGCGGGCTCGGCTCGCATCAACCCCGACCTGGGGACGGAGGCAGCCATCGGCGTCTCATACAACCCCGCCAGCGGAGAGTTCGAGCCATACTTCTTGGTATGGGACCCCGCGCAGGACGGTTGGGAGGAAGTACCCGACGTGGTACGTTTCTACATAGGCGAGTCGCGTACCCTGATCGGGCTGGCTCTACCGCTGGAGACACTGACCCAGAACGTGGCGCAGACCACCGGCGTGACCCTCGTGCCCGAGGCTGTGAAGGGACGGGCGGCGGTGCTTTCCTACGTGGGAGAGCAAGGAGTGATAGACTTTTACCCCAACCGGCCCGAGTAGGATGACACATTGGCAGACTCAGTAAATCCAAGACGGAGCTTTGGGATTTGCTCCAAGGGGATTGCCAAATTCCCGCTTTTGGCCTGGCTCTAGCAGCCTGCCCTGAGCCTGCCGCTTGTAC
>JAUXFI010000145.1 GCA_030620125.1 Anaerolineae bacterium | reverse complement strand
GGGTTGTCTTCCTAAGACCGCTTGGCCTCCGACTTCCGCCTCCGTCCACGACGACGCGCTGGCGAATCTGGTAGCGGCGGCGACGTCGTACGTGACCGCCCGGCTCCTGATGCACGGCCCAACGACACGGCGGGCCGTGGCGCTGGGGCTGCTGGTGGGGCTGGGCTTTCTGACCAAGTTGACCTGTTTGCTGCTGTTACCCACGGTAGGGCTGGCGCTCCTGTACCCCCCCCAGCTCCCCCGAAGCGGGGGGGAGCACCTCCTCGGCATCCCCGAAGCGGGGGGGAGTCATAGGTGGCGGGAGGTAGTTCGACTGGGCGGAATCGTCGTGGGGCTGGCGCTGCTGGTCGGCGGGTGGTGGTTTGCCCGTAACCTGCTTCTCTACGGCGAGCCGACGAGCATGGTCCAACAGACGGGGGTCTGGGGAGTGCGAGAAAACGCACCAGACCTGGTGGCAGCGACGCGGGAGCTAGGCTTCCTGCACGATACCCTCTGGGGAGTGTTCGGCTATGGGCAGATACCGATGCCCCGCCTGATTTACGGGCTGGCCCGGCTGCTGGGGTTGGCAGCGGTTGGCGGACTGGCCCTCTTCTGGGCCCGCCGCCAGTCCGGGCGGATTCCCTGGGAATGTCCGCCGGCTGCGCTGCTGATCCTGACCAGCGCCCCACTGGTAGCTTTCGCGGTCAACTTTGCCCGCATGACCGTCAGCGCGGCCGCCGACTTTGGGCGCTACCTCTTCGTAACGCTGGCAGTCCTGGCTCCCCTCTACGTGCTGGGGCTGAGCGAGTGGGTCCCTGCCCGCCGCCGGTCGTGGCTGACTCTTGCTCTGACCTCGGGCATGCTGGCGCTGGCAGTCTACGGACTGGTGGGCGTGCTGGCCCCGGCCTACGCGCCCCCGCCTCGTTACGAGTCGCCCGACGAGATCGCCCCCCAGCACCCGCTGGATGTGACCTACCCCGGCCTGGCTCGCCTCCTGGGGTACGACATCGCCCCCGACACCCTCTACCCCGGCGACGTGCTTGAAGCGACTCTCTACTGGCAGGTGCTGGGGGAGACGGACACCGATTACACCCTCTTCCTACAAGCCTTCGGGCGGGAGGGGGTCAAGATCGGGGAGCTGGACACGCACCCTGGCATGGGACGTTATCCCACCGGCCGCTGGCAGACTGGCGAGGTCATCGCCGACACTGTGCCCGTGCCGCTGGCTCCGGATGCTCTGGCCCCGGCTGCGCTGCGGCTGGACCTGGGGCTCTATCCGCCAGGAGGCCCCCGTCTGACCACCGCCGGCGGGCGAGACACGGTTAGTGCGGGGCCGGTGCGGCTGGCAGCGCGGGAGCCAGCGACTCCCACAGGCACGCCCCTGGACTACCGGTTGGGGGAAGGAGTGCGGCTGGTGGCCTGGGACCCCGAGTGGAATGGCCCGGTCCGGCCCGGGGAGACGCTGCGCTTCACCCTCTACTGGGCCTGCGACGTGCCGCAGGGCCAGGCGTTCAACGTTTTCGTCCACATGGTGGGGGAGGAGGGGCCGCCGTTGGCCCAGGGAGACGGGCCGCCGCTGAGCGGCGGCTACCCCACCGACCTGTGGGCCGCTGGAGATGTCATCGCCGACGAGCGGGTGGTGCTCCTCCCGGACGACCTTCACCCGGGCCGCTACGCCCTGCTGGTGGGTCTCTACGGCCTCCAGACCGGAGAGCGGCTGCCGGCCTTTGACGAGCAGGGAGCGCGCCTTCCCGCCGACGCGGTCCCGTTGACAGCAGTGGAAGCACAGCGCCGATGAGACTGATGCGCAGACTCTGGCGGGAGCAGGGTAGACATCTGGCTGTGCTGGGGTTGTTTGTGGCGCTGACCCTGGTCATCACCTGCCCGTTGCCGTTACAGATGGGCCAGGTGTTGGCCGGCGGGGACATTGACGACTACATCAACCCCTGGGCGGATTGGTGGACTCATCACGTGCTCACCACGCCGGGCGAGTCGCTGTACTATACGGACTATCTGTTCTACCCCGACGGTGTCAACCTGGTCTTTCACTCGTTCAGCCACGTCAACACTGCCATCTCCCTGGCCCTGCAGCCCTGGGCCGGCCAACCCGCAGCCTACAACGCGACCATCCTGCTCGCCTACCTCCTGTCGGCTTTTGGCATGTACCTGCTCGTAGAGTACCTGACGACGTCCCCGGTAGCAGGTATCGTGTCGGGCATCGTGTTCGCCTTCAATCCCTATCACATATTCGAGAGTATCCATCCGGTGTTGGTGTCCACCCAATGGATACCGCTGTCGTTGCTGTTTCTCATCCGCTGGCTGCGTGAGCGCAAGCGGCGGTACCTGATACTCTCCACTCTGTTCTTCCTCCTCAACGCCCTGACGAGTTGGCACCTGATGACCATCTTTTCCCTGTGGCTGGTGGTGTTCGCGGCATACTACCTGGTCTTCGAGTCTCAGTGGATCCAAAACCGCTCTGAGGGGATTGTCAAATCCCCGCTCTTGGCCTGGATCTGGCGATCCAGGCCGAGCGAAATTGGGCCTACTGAGTCTTGCCCCTCGTTCCGGCGACGGCTCGGGGGACTGGCGGCGTTCGCTCTGCTGGCAGGGCTTCTCGTGTTACCTTTCCTCTGGCCACTGCTCCGCGAACAACTGACGGTGTCACAATCATACATAGCGGTGCCACTCGAAAAAGGGTGTCCTATGGACCTGCGCAACCTGGTGCTGCCACCGTGGATCGAGCCGGTCAAGCGGGCCGGCTACCTGGGGCTGGTGACGGTGTTGCTGGCAGGTATCGGTGTGTGGAAGGGGAAGCGGGAGGCGCGGATGTGGTGTGGTAGCGCCGTGATCTTTTTCCTGATCGCCATCGGGCCGCACCCAACGATCCACGGGGAGACGATCGAAACGATCACCCTGCCCTGGTCGTCGGTGTTCATTCCACTCTTGCGTAGCCCCTTCCGCTTCCAGTTGCTCGTCATGTTCGGCCTGGCAGGGGCGGCCGGGTATGGCTGCGTCGTCGTCCAGAACTGGCTGGCGCGGTCCCGGTGGCGCGTGCTGTGGGCCGTGGGTGTTTTGTCCTTGCTCGTTCTGGACTATAGCCATTGGCCATTCCCCACGGTCACACCTGCGGTCTCGCCGTTTTACGAACAACTGGCGCTAGAGCCGGGCGATTTTGCCATCGCGCCGCTCCCTTCGGCCCGTCAGACGGCCAAGCACTACATGTACTACCAGACCATCCACGGCAAAAAGATCGTCGGTGGGTGTACCTCGCGCACACCGCACGAGGCGACCCGGTTCATGGAAGAACACGCACTGATCCGATCACTCTGCACGATGGGGGTAATTGAATCAGATGTCACGGATATCTCGCGCCAGTTCGACCGGTTGGCAGACGTGGACATCCGCTACCTGGTGCTGCACAAGTACCGGGCGTCACCTGATCTGGTTGAACAGTGGAAAACGTCCCTCTCGCTGCTTCCGGCGTATGAGGACGAGCACCTCGTGGCTTACCACACCGACCTGGAAATGGGGCGTGGTTATTCGCTCGCATACACGCTCACACCCACCCTGGGAATGCTGCGAGTGCATGTTAGCCCAGCGGCGGAGGTGCTCCAGGGGACATTTCTGGGCCTCGAAATCCACTGGGGCGCTGCGGAGCCGCCCGGACGCGACCTGGCAGTTCGGGTCGAGTTCGTGGATCAGGCGGGGAACGTCGCCCAGGTCGAGCAGATGGCGCTTTACCCGGACTGGCCGAGTTCCCAGTGGCCGCCGGACACCATCGTGATCGGGCGCTACCGCCTGCGGGTGGATGCGCATCTGCCTCCCGGCAAGTATGACGTGCAGGTTGGCGCGGTGGACCTGTTGACGGACGAACCTGTCGGCGATCCCGTCGCGCTGGCGACGCTGGAAGTGACCCCGGTGGCGCGAACGTACGAATTGCCCACCCCCGAGTTCCGCGCCGAGGGGTGCTTTGGTGACCGCTTGTGTGTGTTGGGATACGACGTTGACCGCCGTGATGACCATCTGGACTTTACTTTCTACTGGCAGGCGGCTCGCCTGATGGAGCAGGACTATGTGATCTCCACCCGTCTGCTGGACCCCTCAAGTGGCGCTGCGGTGTGGCAGAACGACGCGGTGCCACGTGACTGGAGTTACCCCACGACCTGGTGGGACGCCGGAGAGGTGGTCAGCGACACCAGGGGGTGTGATCTGAGCGGTGTGCCGCCCGGGCGATACCAACTGGCCGTCGTGGTGTACGAGCCCAGGTCAGGCGAGGAGCTGACTGCATCGAGCACCGGCCAACCTGCGGGCCAGGTCTTGCTGTTGGGCAAAGTAGACGTGCCATGATTAAGGCTAAGGTTGAGGTTGAGGTTGCCAGAGGAAATCATCCGGTGAACCGCTTCGCAATTCGTAATTCTTCATTCTCCATCCTCCATCCTCCATTCTCCATTCTTCTCTTCCTCCTCGCTTTCCTGCCCCGCGCCATTCAGCCGGTCTCCCGGCCGCTGGTCTGGTACCTGCGCTCGGCCCACTTCATCGAGGCGGTGCTGGCAGGCGACTGGGCGAACACCGTCTACTCGGAACATCCGGGCGTGGCGCTGATGTGGCTGGCGGGAGTCGGCCTAAAGGTCTATTGGACCCTCTCCGGCGTCACACCGGCAGCCCACACCGTCCCCCCCGATTTCGAAGCCATCCATTTCTTCGGGCCGGTGCCTGTGGCGGAGATCGCCGCTGCCCTGACACCGCTGGTATTGCTGATCGCCCTCGGCATCGTCGGCATCTACCTCCTCCTGCGCCGTCTCTTTGACGAGGCAACCGCCGTCGTCGCTGCCCTCCTGCTGGCTCTCAGCCCCTACTACCTGGCCCAGTCCAAGATCCTCCACCTGGACGCACTATTGGCGACGCTGATGCTGCTCGCCGCCCTGTCGCTGCTCGTCTATCGCCGCGAGCACCGTACCCGCTGGCTGATCCTCTCCGCGGCACTGGGCGGGCTGGCTCTCCTGACCAAGACCCCGGCCCTGTTCCTCATCCCCTTCACCGCCCTCGTCCTCCTGATAGACGCAACACGCAACACACAATCTCCAACCTCCAACCTCCAATCTCTAATCCCCAATCTCCTCCTCTGGCTCCTCATCGCCGCGCTGGTCTACGCGGCCCTCTGGCCTGCAATGTGGGTGGACCCCGGACGGGGGCTGGCGGCGGTCAAGTGGGGCCTGGCCCGCCACGCGGGCGCCGCCCACGATACGCCGACCTTTTTCCTGGGGCGGATACTACGGGAGGACCCCGGCCCCCTATTCTACGGGGTGACGCTGCTGTTTCGCACCGGCGAGGTGGAACTGGTCTTCCTGGCGGTGGCAGCGGTACTGGGGGTGGCTCACCTGCTGCGTCGCAGGCGACTCTCCCAGGCCGGGTTGGACTACCTGCTCCTCCT
>JAUXFI010000112.1 GCA_030620125.1 Anaerolineae bacterium | reverse complement strand
GGCCAATGCCAGCGCCAGCGCGCCCACCGTCGCCGACCGGCGCGCTCGCTGCGGTTCCATCCCACCCCACGCCAGCAGGAACAGCCCCACCGGGATCAGGTAGCCCAACAATGCAGGAAGCCAAGTCTCGATTGTCATAATCGTTCCTTTCAAGTAGAATAGTGGATGGTACGTTGGTACATTGGTACACTAGTAAATTGGGGCTCTTGGGGATTTCGCGTGGTCAGGGTATCGGACTCCCCAACTTGTTGGGGGCGCCACGCAAAGAACCCGAACAAGTTCGGGACTCCGATACGTCATCCACGCAAACTCCCAAAGACCCTAAATTGGTAAATTGGTCATCGGCTATCAACTACCGGTTTCCCAATCTTACCAGACTCCACCGTTTTCGCCAAGTTCAACGAACACACAATGAATGACAAACCGCTGCAACTCCTGGCCGACGGTATGCTAGGCCGATTAGCAAAGTGGCTGCGGTTACTGGGCTACGACACTGCCTACGACAACGCCGCCACCGACCCCAATCTGGCCCGCCGCGCCCGCGCCGAGGGTCGGATATTGCTCACCCGCGACCACGAACTGTCGGCCCGCCGTGGCCTGCGCACGCTGCTGATCCAATCGGAGATGCTGGAGGAGCAGGTACGAGAGGTACGGAAGGCCCTCGGCCCCCCACCCGATCCGGCCCTCTCCCGTTGCTCCGTGTGCAACGCCGCGCTGGAGAGCGTCGCTCCCGCCGAAATCGCCGACCGCGTGCCCCCCTACGTGCTCAGTACCCAGACCAAATTCCGCCGCTGCCCCGGCTGCGAACGGGTCTACTGGCCCGGGAGCCACTTGCAGGTGATGCGCGAGCAGATGAAAAAGTTCATCGCCAAGATCGGCCCCAGCGACACCACCTGTCCCCATTGCGGAGCATCCTTCGGCTCCGCTCAGGACAAGCCCTTCGACGCGGATGAGTAACCCGCTTACGCCATCACGCCTCACATTTCACGTTTCACGTTTATCGTGTATAATTCGGCGCAGAGAAGCGAGGAGCAAACAATCAATGGAACAAGGAAACGAACGGACGCAGTCCAGCGCATCCACGACCTCCACACAGTTGGTGATCATAGCACAATTGCGGCGGCAACTCGCGGGCCTGATGCGCATCGAGCAGCACACGGTGGTGAGCCCCCCAGATGCAGTGATCTCCTTTCGGGGACAGGTGCACGGCGACACGGAGACCGCCTTCGAGCAAATCACGCAGCGGTTTGCCACCTGCGGCTACACCGCCTCCCTCCGTGACCAGCCAGATGGAGGCCACGAGGTCGTCGCCGTAAAAGGTTTGACCGAACGCAAACCAGGCCGGGTGTGGGTCAACGTGGTGCTGTTCCTGGCGACGCTCTTTAGCGTGCTCTACATCGGCGCCGGGCAGGCGCTATTCGAAGCCGGGATGCTCCCAGACCTTCAAAGTCCCGACGTGCTGATCAAAACGCTGACTCACCTGCACTGGGGGTTCCCTTTCGCGGGCACACTGATGGCTATCCTCCTGGCCCACGAACTGAGCCACTACTTTGTCGCCCGGCGGTACGGCTCTCCGGTCAGCCTGCCCTACTTTATCCCCATGCCCATCGGCATCATCGGGACGATGGGCGCGGTCATCGTGCAGCGGGCGCCGATGCGCAGCCGCAAGGCACTGTTCGACATCGGCATCGCCGGCCCACTGGGCGGCCTGGTCGTCGCCATTCCCCTGCTTATCCTGGGGCTGGCGCTCTCCAGCGTTGGTCCGCCGCCTCCCGACATAGACGTCGCCTTGCAGGAAGGTAACTCGCTGCTCTACCTGGGCATAAAGTACCTGCTGTTCGGCAAGATTCTCCCCAGCAACGGGGAGGACGTGTGGCTGCATCCGGTCGCCTTCGCCGCCTGGGCCGGGCTGCTGGTCACGATGATCAACCTGATCCCGGTGGGCCAACTGGACGGCGGGCACGCCAGTTACGCGCTCTTGGGCCGCCGGGCCTGGACCCTGGGCTACATCGCCATCGCCGCGATGGTGGCCTGGGGGGGATGGCTGCTGATGATTGGCAACCAGGCCGGCGGGTTCTGGCTGACGTGGAGTTTTCTGAACCTGGTCTTGAACTCGCGTCACCCACCGCCGCTAGATGACGCGACCAAACTCGATTGGCGACGGATAGCGCTGGGAGTGTTCGTCCTGGCGATCTTTATCCTGACGTTTATGCCCGCACCACTGCGTGAGATTCGCTTTCAGTAAGGAGCATTCAATGATCCACGGCGTCGAAATCAAAGAACTGGTGACCTACACAGACGAGCGAGGCTTCTTCCGCGAGGTCATCCGCACCAGCGACGAGATCTTTCCGGAGGGCTTTGGTCAGTGGAGCCACACAATGTCCTATCCGGGCGTCGCCAAGGCCTGGCACGTACACCAGAAACAAATAGATTGGTGGTACGTGGCGGTGGGGACCATCAAGACAGCGCTCTACGACACGCGGCCCGATTCGCCCACCCACGGCGAGGTACAAGAGTTGCTGATGGGAGAGGGGCAGCCTGCGGTCGTGTTGAAAATCCCGCCCGGCGTGGCCCACGGCTACCGGGTGCTGAATGGGCCAGCGCACGTCTTTTACATCGTCTCGCACGAGTACGATGGCAGCGACGAGGGACGCATCCCCCACGACGACCCCGAGATCGGCTACGATTGGAGGGCGGAGCCAGAGATCACCTAGCGGTAGCGGCGGATGGCCGTCGCCAGCAGATCCAGTGCTCGTGAGAGTCCCTCCGTCTCTAGCACGTAGGCGATGCGGATCTCGTCACGCCCCAGGCCGGGAGTACCGTAAAAGCCCGCCCCCGGCGCGACCATCACCGTCTCGCCGTCCTGCTCAAAGTCGGTCAGCAGCCAGCGGGCAAAGTCCTCCGTATCCACCCCCTCGATCCTGGCCATGGCGTAAAAAGCGCCCGCTGGCCTGGGGCAGACGACTCCTTCAATGCGGTTCATACGCTCAAAGACAATGTCACGGCGGCGCGTGTACTCGACCCGCACGCGGTCAAAGTAGTCGGGCGGGGTGCGCGCACATAGAGATGGCTCGGTCATTTCGAGTCCTCCATCAGCGTATGATCCGCTCCTCAATCTCGCCCAACCGCAGGTCGGCGGTATCCACGATCGGGACGCCCAGCTCGCGCCCGGCGAACTCGCCGTGGCAGTCGGAGCCACCGGTGATGAGCAGGTCGTGAGAATTGCACCAATCCAGACAGAAACGAGTCGTAGCCTCGTCGTGGTAGTGGGAGTAACACTCCAACCCGGCGATACCAAAGTCGAGGAAAGGACACAGCGTCTCCTCGGTGACGCCAGCGTGGCGCAAGCTGGCACCAGGGTGGGCCAGAATTGGCACGCCGCCAGCCTCACGGATAGCAGCGATGACTTGGGCTGAATGCAGGAAGGGCGGATTTGCAATGAATAGACCGGCCAACAGATTGTCAAAGTAATCATACACACCGATGCAAAAGCCCCGGTCAATCAGGAAATTGAGCGCCTTCCAGCCCCCCCGGGTGGGTTCATACTCGTAGACAGCATAGTCGTCCCAGTCAATCTCACAGCCGGCAGCGCTGAGACAATGGATAACAACGTCGTTCTGTTGATCCATCAGCGCCCTGTTGTCACGCAGCAACGTTAGCCAGGCCGGGTCGTCCGGGTCGCAGCCATAGGCCAGGACGTGAAAGATGCGCCCGTCCAGGCACGTGCTGACCTCGACGCCGCGCAGAAAGGCCAGTCCCGCCTCGCGGGCCAGCGCCTCGGCCGGGGCCACGCTGGCAATAGAGTCGTGGTCGGTGATGGCAAAGAGGCCAATACCCCGGGCCTGGGCCTCGGCAACGACTCGCTCCGGCGGCCAGCAACCGTCGGAAGCAATGGTGTGAATGTGTAGGTCAGCGCGCATAGAATTCAGCCTCCAGGACAGCAATAGATCGAATTAAGGATTGTACCGCAGATGGACAAAAGGGGCAAGCACATCGCCGCGAGCGCATCTCGGCTGAAAGTGTTCGGCAAGGTCTCCGGCCGCAGCCGGGTGGGGATCGGGCAGAGAGACGCTTTCCGATTTTGACATTCTGATGTAATATACGGCCACCAGTTCTGTAGTCAGCAGCCCCCCAACAGCAGTGGGGATCTTTAGCGAAACAGGAGACCGACGATGATCATCACCCAGGAACTAGACCTGCGCACCCAAGGCCATTGCGACATTCAAGACATCACCCCCCAGGTCGCAGACGCAGTGAGAGATTCGGGCTTGCAGGCTGGTACCGTCACCATCTTTTGCCCCGGCTCGACCGGCGGCCTGACCACCATCGAGTACGAAAGCGGTGCGTTGGCCGACCTCCAGCAGGTGCTGGACGAGATCGTGCCGCCAGATCGGGATTATCGCCACCACCTGCGCTGGGGGGACGACAACGGCCAGTCCCACGTCCGCGCCGCCCTCATCGGCCCCTCGCTGACGGTACCCTTCGTCGAGGGCCGCCTCACGCTGGGCACCTGGCAGCAGATCGTGTTTCTCGATTTCGACACCCGAGCCAGGTCGCGCCGGCTGGTGGTACAAGTGATGGGAGAATAAAGAGGTGAGAGAAAAAAGGAGAGAGGAGAGAAGCAAGAGATGCCCAACCGCAAAGTGATGGAAGCGGCGGCCGAGCAACGCCGCAGGACACTCCCCCAGGCAAAACGCGCCTACCGCAAATACGGCGCACAAGCGCGCGATCTAATCCACCAACTGGGCGGCCCCACGCAGACTGACCACGACCTGGCCTTCGAACGACTGTCACGCATGGGTGAGCTCGTTGCGTCCGAACTGCTGGAGGCATTGGCCGACCCGACACTGGACCCCGTCGCAGCCGACGGGGTCGTCTCCCTCCTGGGAGCGACGGGCGATGAGCAGGCGCGGGAACCGGTATGGCAGTTCCTCCAGGCCAACCTGGACGACCCGGAGCGAGCATCCACCGCCGCGTTGAGCCTGGCCGGTCTGGGGGACGATCGCGCCCTGCCCTACCTGCGCGAAGGACTGGACTCCGACGACGAAGAACTGGTCGCCAACGGGGTGGCCGGTATGGTCACGCTGGGACAGATGGATGACGTCCCGCACCTGCGCCAGGTACACCACCGTCACCGCACCAGCCGCGAAATCCGCTTCGGGACCGCCAACGCCGTGCTCACCATCCTGGGAGAGACCGACCAGCGCACTTTTGGCCGGATGATGGACGAAATCCGCACCAGCTTCGCCGATCGGGACCTGTGGGCCGACATCTGGGCCATCCTGGAGAACGAGTTTGGAAAAACGCACCATCCGATTCACTAGCGTGAGGATGCAGGGTTGTTCAGTTCTAGAAAGTAGGGGCATAAACGCCTCGTTTTTGGACAGGATTAACAAGATTTCCAGGATTTTTTCTTGTTTTTATCCTGTTCATCCTGTAAATCCTGTCCATTTATCTGCTCTGTGCGGAGAACTGAACAGCCCTGCGTGAGGATGAATTCCTGCTGCACCGTCGTGGACACGGTCGGCTCCGGCGATGCCTTCACTGCGGCGCTGGTCGTGAAATATCTGGCAGCCCGGCCATTGGCCGAGGTAGCCGACTTTGCCAACCTGGTAGGAGCCTACGTCGCCACGCAGCGTGGCGCGACGCCTCCCATCACGCCGTCCGTCTTGGAAAGCAATAACCAATAACCAATATCCAATATCCAACATCTAACAACCAATGACCAATACCCCACCCCCACCCCCCACCAAGTCTCGCAGACCGGCCTTCCCACTGCCGTGGCTCATCGTCACGCTGGCGGTGACGGCGTTCCTGGCTCTTCTCATCGCCACGCCGGGCGAGTTGCTGGACAAAGCGGACGCGGTCGCCTGCGCCGTGTGCGGCCGCCTGACAGCCCACTCATTCATCATCGCAGGGCGACAACTGCCGCTCTGCGCCCGTTGCACCGGCACCTTCATCGGCGCGCTGGTCGGCTTCTTCGGCCAGGCCGTGGTGCTGCGACGCCGTCGCACCGAAGGATTTCCCCCCACTCTCATCATCGTCATCCTCGTCGGCTTCACACTGCTGTGGGCGTCCGATGGTCTGAACTCTTACCTGACCCTCTTAGGTGGCCCGCACCTCTACGAGCCTCAGAACTGGCTGAGACTGACCACCGGCGCGCTCAACGGGCTGACGATGAGCGCGATCGTCTACCCGGTGTTCAGCTTTACGCTATGGCGGCGCCCCGTCCCCGAGCGCGCCATACGGAACCTGCGCGATCTGGGTGTACTGCTCTTGCTCGAAGCTGGCCTGGTCGGCCTGGTGCTCACCGGCTGGCCTTTCCTGCTCTACCCGCTGGCCCTGCTGAGCGCGCTGGGCGTGCTGGCGCTCCTCACCACCGTCAACACCATGCTGGTGGTGATGATCACGCGGCGCGAGAACGTGGTGGACACCTGGCGCGAAGCCATCATCCCGCTGCTGGCCGGTTTCACGGTGAGCCTCATCCAGGTTGCCGTGCTTGACCTCGTGAGATACGCGCTCGTCGGCACGCTGGAGGGCATCCCGCCGCTGCCGTAGGCGGATTCAAAGCCCAAAGCAGGGTGACATTCTGAGTGTTGTTTCAAATCCCAGGACAATGGTAAAGTGAGGCAAGCAAGAGCGGCTTCCCTGATGAAAGCCGCTTGTTCCCTATTTGAGTTAACGGACACTCTCGGCCGGATGCCTGGTACCGCCGGCGACTACTGACCAAGCAGCACCACGGGCAGGAAAACGTAGTGCGTTCGCGGCTCCACAAAGATGGAATCATTGGCGGGGGAGGTCTCGGTGTTCCCCTCGCCGT
>JAUXFI010000003.1 GCA_030620125.1 Anaerolineae bacterium | reverse complement strand
GTGCACGAACCGCAAGATAGGCAACGCTCCCCCAGTTCATCCCACAAGGGATGGTCGTAGGCAGCGCCCAGCAGGGCCGGCAGTTCGGCGGCGTCAAAGTCCAGGCGGTAGGTGAAACGGGGCCACTTGGCGCCGAGTACCCCATTGAGACGGCGCACGTCGGCGTCGGTGGCCTCGCCAGCGGTTCCGTAGCGAGAGAGCAGTTTCTCCCCGGCCTCCGTCGCTACGTCCACCGCGTAAGCCGGTCCCATGTCGGTCAAGTGCAGGTCGTACCCTTCGTCGGCGGTCAGCGTCCCCATGCTCTTGCAGAAGGAATGTTCGTCGCAGGGCTCCAGGCACTCTAGGCTGACAATGGTGGTCTGCCGCCTCCGCTCCAGGTAGTGAGCGTCGGGATAGTCCTGCGAAAAGGCCCGGTCCAGCAGCCGGATAGCGTGCAGGTCGCACGTATGCACACCCAGGAGCACTGTCGGGCCAGCCTCGAAGACTGGCTTTACCTGTGGCTCCTGCCCCCCCTCTTGTCCCCCCCGACTGCGGGAGGGAAGAGTGAAAGTCGCCAGCCGCTCTTGCGGGGGCTGCAGTACTTTCTTGGGTGGCAGGATGGTCGTGTTGTAGTCAAGTCGCAGTTGAGCCGGGTCAGTGATCGGTCCGAAGGCGAACTGGGGTCCCTTCGCCTGCGGCCCGATGACCTGATAGTTGGCCATCAGCGCTTTGACCAGCGGAGCAAGCGCCCCTTTGTCCAGGATCATTAGGCTCATATCAGTCTCCTCGTGTTGGATTATTGGTAGATGGCTCTTTGGGATTTCGCAGGGTCGAGGTGTTGGAGTCCCCAACTTGTTGGGGGTGTGACGCAATGAATCCGAACAAGTTCGGGAGTCCGATGTGTCCACCCTGCAAACTCCCAGAGACCCTGGTAGATTAGTAGATTGGGGACTGGCGCTTCGGTAAGCAATCTACCAGTTTACCAATATACCAATCTCCCAACCCTACTGAGTGTATATGACGATTTCCAAGTGAGTCCCAATTCCCACCGTGGACTCCAACTTCATCTCATCGGCGCAAGCGTGGATGTTGGGCAGACCCATTCCTGCGCCGAAACCCATTTCCTGTACCCAGGGGGGGGCAGTAGAGAAGCCCGGCTGCATAGCCTGCTCGATGTCAGGGATCCCAGGGCCTTTGTCCAGCACCTCGATCTTGACACGGTCGGGCCGCACTTCGGCGACGATCTCGCCTCCGTCGGTAAAGATCACGACGTTCATCTCCGCTTCGTAGGTGGCGACGGCGACACGGCGGATCACCTGGGGGTGAATACCCAACCTGCTCAACGTCCGCCGGAGCCCGCTGGAAGCCTCACCGGCACAACTGATGTCCCCGGCGGGCACACGATAGCCAAAGACGAGGGCAATATCATCAGCGATAATATCCTCAAAGATGTGACTGGCGCGATAGCGGTGGATCCCCTCCTCGCGATAGTCCACCTCCAGCCGCTTGAGCATCGTCTGCACGATGTTCCCCGGAGTGATAATGCCGACCAGGTCTCCCTCCCGGTTGACGACAGGGAAACGGCCGAACCGGAGCTTTGTGAACTTGCTCACGGCATGCACGAGGGGTTCGTCGGCGCGGAGCGTCACCGGGATAGGGGTCATCTTCTTGCCCACCGTGGCGTCCGGCTCCCCGGCTGCCAGGGCTTTGACCAGGTCCTCGATGCTGATGATACCGATCATCCGCCCTGCCTCGACCACCGGTGTCCCTGAGATGCGGTTAGCGCGTAGTACTTGGCCAAATTCGGCCATAGTGGAACGAGGGGAAACGGTGATTACCTCCCTGGTCATGGCCTGCTCGACCTGGAGCTCATAAGCCAGTTCCTGGAGCCTGCTGATCTCTTGCGCGGCTTTCTGTTCCGCTTCTTCCGCTTTAGTGTGCCTTGTCACTTTTCCTCGAAAGTATCACGCCACCGGCGCAAGGTGAGTTCAAAGAGACCGCAACTGGGAAGCCCAGCTTTGTACAGCCGGCCACAAGTCTCAAACATCGTGTACTTGGAGGCCAGCAGCGGAATATCCTTATCCCTGGCCAGAGCGATAGTCTCCGGTGAAGGGATCTTGCTACGCACAAAAACAATGGCTTTTATGCCAGCCATCTCTGCTGTACGCACCACCTGGGGATTGGTAAGTCCGGACATCAGTAAGGTACCTTCGTGGGTGAAGGCCAGGACGTCGCTCATCAGATCAGCCCCACATCCCATCTCAATCTCTTGATCCAGGTCCATGTTTTCTGAAACAGGTTTGCCCTCGATGATTTCCACTACTTCTCGAAGCTTCATTCTCCTCCTCCGGCTGGACGTTCTATTCTCTACGCTCGTCTCCTAATAGTATAGCATATCAATCATCACGGGGATGCCAACAACAGGCATCAAGAGACCATCTGAGAAATCGTTGGGGCCGGTTTCCGACCGTGCCCTTTGGTTGATCTCTGGCGCACCACCTCGAAGAGGAGCACTGCCGTCGCCACCGCCGTGTTCAGCGACTCGATCCCTGGGGTCATCGGAATGGAGACTTGCCCTTGCGCGAGCGCCCGCGCTTGCTCCCCCGCCCCTGTCGCCTCGCCTCCCACGATGAGTGCTACTGGCCGCGTCCAGTCCGCTGCCGTGTAGTTCGTCTCGCCGTCAGCCGCCGACAGCCACACGTCGCAGCCTGCTACCGCTTCGGCGATAGCTTCCCACTTGAGCATTGCTACCGGGAGACGCAAATGCGCCCCCATCGCCGCCCGCACCACTTTGGGATTGCTACCGTCCACCGTGCCAGGCGTCAGCAGCACCTGCTCCACCCCGACCGCGAGTGACGTGCGCAGGGTAGTGCCCAGGTTTCCAGGGTCTCGTACGTGATCGAGAATGAGCGTGAGGGTGGGATGCTCCGGGCGTGGCAGATCGGGGATGGGCAGGACGGCCAAGATGCCCTGCGGGGTTTCAGTGTCGGAGCAGGCAGTCATTACCGGTTCGTCCACAGCATAACAAGGGACATTCATCTCGCGGAGTGTTTGTAGCAAGTGGGTAGTTCGCTCGTCGGCCTCCACTGGCTCGACGTAGAACACAAAAGTAGGAGAGACACCAGCGCGGACGGTCTCCTCGACGAGCCGTACTCCCTCGAAGACAAAGCGCCGCTCCCGCTGGCGAACGCGCCGCCGGCTCTGCAGCGCCCGCACGTATTTAACCTTGTCGTTCTTTAGGCTTTTCAGCATCCTCAAACTGGATCGTGTTGGGTGTGGCGCTCAATCCGCGCGAACGCTGCAGAGCCCTGCCTCACGCAGACCAGGGTGAAGACTAATGCGGCGGGATGTGTATGACCTGACCGGCGTAGATGCTGGCTGGGTTGGCAATGCCGTTGTGCTGCGCCAGGTATAGGTGACTCATATTGTAACGCAACGCGATGCGGAATAGGTTGTCGCCTGGTTGTACCACGTAGGTGGTCGCCCCCTCTGTAGGCGGAGATGGCTGGCCGCCTGAGGGGATAATCAACGTCTGCCCCACGTAGATGAGGGCTGGGTTGGCAATGCCGTTAGCACTGGCGACTGCCTGCGTTGTGGTGCCATAGCGCAGAGCGATGCGAAACAGGTTCTCGCCCGGCTGCACCACGTGCGTAGACTGGCCTGTGGGAGCCGGCGTCGGCGCTGGCTCAGTAGGAGCCGCTGTGGCAGGTACCGTCGTGGGTGCCGCTGTCTCAGGGGCCAAGGTCGAGGTCAAGGTCGGCGCGGGCGACAGCATCGTTTCGGTAGGTGCAGCCTCACTCTCTTCAGTTGGCTCTGCTGCTAACGTCGCGTTCGCGTTGCCTGTGGCCATTAGATCGGGCGTCCCCTCCTCCGGCGGTGGGGCGCCCTCCTCCCCGCCTGCCGGGGTCTGTGTTACGTCTGGAGCTGCTGGCCTGTAGCAGCCAGTCAGCAAGCCGAGCACGATCAACAGGACTACCATGCTCAAGAACAAAGGGCGTCGTGTCTTACTCATTGGGCTGCCTCCTTCGTATGTGCCCCGCCAGTCGAATTGCTGTACGCTTTACATAGTACCACAACAATTCAGTAGCGTCAAGCGGAGATAGTGTCAGGTGACACCCAGACTCGTCGTCAGGCAGATAAATAGCCTTGACATCCCCAGCACTTGCCATACAATGGGACTGAGCAACCCACATCCTACCTGGCTGTGACAGATATCGTGATCGCCGACAAGTAAATGATTGACGATCATCCCACCCCGTTGACGATTCGTCCGCGCAAGAAACGGAGGCAATGAATGGCCAAAAGCCCGCTGGACAAAACCCGCCGGTTACGCCAGGGCGATACGACCTGGCTTTGCACAACGCGTCGCGCACATTCCTGGGTCACGCCCAAGAACCGGCTCCCATATCGTCCTTACACGGTATTGGTGCTGGAACAGGAGACGCAACTGATCCGGCGGATCTATACCCAGGAGGAACGCCCCACGCCCAAATCTGTCCTGGAGGTGCTGGTCAAGGCGATGCGGAGCCCTCTTCTAGGCCCGCTATTGAGCCCGCTGATAGGCTTTGGCAAGCGTGGCCGGCCAGCGCGCGTTGTCCTGGACGATGCCGACACCGTCCAGGCGTTGACGCCACGGCTGGCCGAAATAGACGTCCGTTGTGCCTACAGCCCCTCGTTGCCGCTGGTTGATGCTGCCTTGCAGGAAATCAGGGCCCGCATGACGGAGCAGAAACCGCTGCCGGGCCTGTTGAGCGTGCCTGGCGCTACAGAGCCCCTGGTACGTGAACTCTTCACAGTGGCGGCTGAGACCTACCGCCAGGCCCCCTGGCGCTGGATAGACAATACGTCCCCCATCGAAATCCGCTATCCGCTCGATGGTCGAACGCGCTATGCACTGGTGCTGGGCAGTGGCGGCGAGTCTTTTGGGCTATCGCTCTACGAATCGCCGGACGATCTGCGCGCAGTGTTTTCCAGCATTGAGCCAGAGCGGCTCGTCGAGCAGATCTCGTGGCTCAGCCTCGTCTTCGAAGAGGCCACGGTGATGACGTTCGATGACCTGGACGCGATGGAAAAGTACGGCTGGCCTGTAGCCGGGGAGCAGGCCTATCCCCTGGTCATCAAGGCGACTCCTCCAGGCGAGTGGCGTGTGCCCAGCGCGTCGGAGATGGCCTGGCTGGCGGCGGTGTTGCGCGTCATCCCGGATTTTATAGTCCGGCACCTGCGCGCAGACCGCGGCCGGCCGCGCCCAGCCGAGGTGACGTACCCTCTACCAGGCGTTCACGGTGGTCAAGAGATCTCCTTGCGCTATCCGGCAACCCTGCTCGAGCCGGAGGAACAAGAGTTGGAGGACTATATCCAGGACTGGCATTGGGACGAGCAATCCCACGAGTTCGCCCGGCAAGCGGGCGCGTTTCTGTTCCAGTTCATGGATCACCTGACGACAACGGGGCTTTCCAGGCGCACGATGCGCAAACACGAAAGCAACTGCTGGTGCATCGGCTGGCTGGAGTGCAGCTATGGCTACCACGATACGTTCTCGCCACAGATCTTTTTGGGCGGACCATCATTTCTCTACGAGTTCGAGCGCAAGGTGAGCGACTCCAAATACGCCGTCGCCTCGTACAAGGCCACGTGGCGCAAACTCGCGCGGTACGTCCGTTCGTTGGGGTATGGGGAAATAGTTCTTGCGGCCAGGCAAAGATGAACCCCGGTCTCTGCCAGAAACCGGGGTTCTAGTTCGTCAATGGGAATTCCCTTCTACTGTTGCTCCGGCGGTTCGTAGTCGGCTCCCAGGATGACGGAAATGTCGTACTCGGCGGTGGGGTCGGACCCGTGCACCACGGCCGTCGGCGGCAGGCCGAGGATGCCGACGAGGTAGTTGGCCGTGTAGGTCTTGCCTGTGTAGACGATGATCAGCGACTCGGGATAGTCGGAGCGGTCGGCGTTGTCGGTGCGCGCGATCTGCATGTTCTGCTGTTGAAGGCGCTCTGCTGTGAGCCCGGCCAGTCCCTCCGTCAGCGTCCCGTTCAACAATTCAATGGTCGCTGCCTCGTCCGCCAGGCGCGTTGCCGCGTCGCTTGCCTGCTGGGGCAGGGGAGCTTTGGTGGTAAAGATGTAATCCCGCAGTTCCCGGATGCTGTCGCGCAGTGGGATCAGCACCTGTTGCCCGCCAGGCGTTTCCCAGAACTGGGTGTAGTACTCGTCTATCACGCCATAGCGGATATCCTCAGCTTTCACTTTGCTCGCCAGTTGCGCCAATGCGATGATCTGATCCAGATTCAGATCAGTCACCACCGCGCCTTGCAGCGTCTTCCACAGTTCAGGCGAGCGGGGCGCTATCTGCGGCAGCAGATCGAGCTGCGTGATCTGCTCGAAAACTGCCAGGAGTACTTGTTGCTGACGCTTGGCGCGGTCAAAATCGCCGCCGGCGGAGTGACGGGTACGGGCGTACTTGAGCGCCATCTCGCCGTCAAAGTGCTGCCAGCCGGCTGAGACGTACAGCGGGTCGTAACCGTATGCCTCGTCGGGATACGCAGAGTCTGCGATTTCCTCCTCCACGTAAACGTCAATCCCACCGATCATGTCCACCAGTTGCTCGAAGGCAGTAAAGTTGACACGCGCGTGATAGTGGATAGGAACACCGAGGTTGTACTGCACGGTCTTGACCGCCAGCGCTGTGCCGCCGCCGGGGTAGTCGTATAGCTCGCCCAGGTAGTGAGCTGTGTTGATGCGTCCCTCCTCGTAGCCAGGGATTGGCACCCACAGGTCGCGTGGGATGGAGAGCATGCCGCCGCTCATCGTGACTGGGTCAATCGTCAATACCAACATCGTGTCGGTGCGCCAGGGGCCTTGTTCGTGCTCGCGCTGATCAATGCCCATCACCAGGATGTTGATCCGTTCGGTATCCTTCCAGCGTGGCAGAGGCTCCCCCGGTTCGTATACCACTTCGGGGGACTCGCTATGCTTTACGGTAAAGCTAGGCAACATGTCGGAAGCGGCGATGAATTGCCGCACCTGATCGAATACGAACAGCCCAGCCATACCCGCTACCACCAAAAAGAGTACGACCAGGCCTGTTGTGAAGAGCTGTTGAACCACGCCGTTTGAACGGCGGGATCGTTTTGAACTGCGCCGCACGATTACCCTCCCCGCAAAAGCACCGCCTGTTTGCAGCGGCCCCAGCTGCTGTTTGGCCTGGCATCGGCTTTCAGGCCGGTACGCCAGCCTTTTTTGATTCTGGTCGGATTATAACACGATTAACGCTTGAAGACAATCAAGGCAACAGTGCTACGTAGAGCCTCCCCCCACTGACCACGTACAACCGCTTTGTTGCCTCGTCCACTGCCAGCGTCTCCAGCCTGTCGAAGGCTCCCCCTGCGTGGAGTTGCGCCTGGAAGGCCCCGTCAGGCTCCAACACGACCACCCGGCTGTTGCCCCGATCGGCCACGTAAATTATACCACTACTCCCGTCTGGGTCCACGGCCAACGCTATGGGTTGGCTGATGTCGCCGGGCAATCCACGCACGTCGAAGGGCTCAGGGTTGCCTCCCAGGAGCTTGAGGATTGTCCCATCGGCGTGAAGGATGTAGATATTGCCATCTATCGCCATATCCAGCGCATCCTCCAGCGGTCGGGGTGGCGAGACGCCAAAGTAATGAGCAGGCTGATCGGGATAGACGGCGCCTCGAGGCTCGTAACGCCAGATTTGGTCAGCGGCGGTGTCCAGAATGTAGAAGCGACCTTCGTAGGAACCGACGGCCCTGGCTGTGCCAGCAGGTGGCGTGCCCAGGAGGGAGCGCATCAACTGAGGGGCTCCCTCCTCGTTCTCCCAGGCTGGATCGTAACTTGTCAACGCCCCATCCTCTTCGAGGATCACGAGGCCGCTCGTCTGCCGCTCGCCCCCCGGACCGACCCATACGAAATCCACCAGGCCGCCTACCCTCTCCTCCCCGATCTGTTGCCTGCTACGAACGAGGGTAGGCGTGTCATCTTCTTCCTCGACCACGCCATCGCCGGCCGTGTTCAGGGTCAGTTGGGCCACCCATCCCCCCCCGGGATCGAGAACAAAGATCATCTGCCCGTGGATGACCAGTTGTCGGGGGACGGTGCCTCCTCCAAAGTCCCACAGTTGGATGGGATTCAGGCGGACGATGCCGTTGAAGAGATCAAGGGCGTCTCGAGCCTGGTCCTGCAGCGCAACGACGGTCAGGGCATCCGGCTGCAAGGCGGCGGCGGAATTGGCGTGCGCCAGCGCAGCCTCCCAATGAAGCCGCGCTTCCTCTGAAACCTCCCCGGCGGCTTGAGCCAATGCCACTTCTCCCTCCGCCCGGCTGATGAAACTCTGGAAGCGCGCCTCCGCCCCGAACTGCAGGTAGGCCACCAGCACGATGATGGCCAGTACAACCGGGATACCGATAGCCACAGCCATCATCACGGTGCGGTTCTCCTTGGGAACCGGGCGCGGCGGGCGTGCCCGGCGACGGGCCTCCCGCTCAGGGCCGGGGAGCATGCGCCGGAACAATGTACTCACCGCACCGAACAGCCAGACGCCAGCGGCGGCAAATCCACGCTCTATGGAACGGATGCTTCTCTTGATCCGTTCGCCCAGGCTTGGCCCTGGTTTGCGGGCTGGCTTCAGGCGTTCGAGAACCTGACTCATCCACGCCGCGCGAGACCCCGGCCTGGACTCAGGCGGCCTGCGCCTGGGGCGGCGTGGTGGTTGCGGAGCCTCGGCCTCAGTCGCTGCCAGCGCCTCCTCTGGCGGAGACCAGCGCGCGACCAGTGCGCCAAAGTCGGCCCCTGCGCCCGCTTGCTCCAACCCTTCCAGCACCTCCTGCACCTCGGCGCGGCGCAACACACGGACGATGGCCCTGCTGTCAGTTTGCCGCCTCAAGGTGGGCGAGGCCAATAGCAGCGTGTCCCCTGTGGCGACGAAAGTATGGTAGAGGCGCACGTCCGCCAACGGACCCATCCCCAGGGAGGGCGGCTCCTCGCCTCGGGGAAACCTTTCCAGGCGCTCCTCGTGGAGGATGCAAGCCCATGTGGGGCCAACCTGGAGGAAGAACAGGTCATCCTGGTGCAGCACGGCGCAGGTGAGACCGCCGTAGCACCGTTCGGAGGGGCCGGCGTGTAGATTCGTCTGGAATAGATGGCGATTGGCGGCAGCCGCCGCCTGGCGCAGCCCAGCAGTGATGCTGCCAGCGGTAGACCAGTACGTCTGTGCCACCACCTCGCGCAGTTCCCGGCAAAGATGCGGCGAAGCCGGACTGGTCAGATCCAGCAGGATGAAAAGACGTTCGCCTTCCCGTCCACGAGCCGCCCGTGACGGAGGAAGCAAAGCCGCAGCAGAGGGATCGGCACTTTCCAGGCGCGTGCCACCGCTGACGCGCAACGCGCCGGTCACAAGCTCAACTGGGAGGGCGGGAGGATTGATTGGATTCATCTCACTTCAAAAGAGGGACGTGCACTCAGGTAGGTAGATCGTCATCGGCATCCCAGACCTCCGCGTGCGTCAAGAGCCGCAGCGTCCCTGCCTCCTTCATCTGCAGCAACTCGGTCAAGGCCTCGTCAATCGGCGACTCTAGTTCGATGATGGTCGGCTCTTTGTAGAACTCCCATGCCTCAAGCGCGCGTACCACTTCCTCCCGCACCACGTGCCGGATGAGCGCCTCCAATTCAGGCACACTTGACGTAGCCGTCGCGCGAGAAGTAGTTTGTACTGTGGACATCACCTCACCCCCATCAATCGCTCACTCCTGACATTATACCGTCACTCTGGCGCCGGTGCAACTGGGAGTCACACAGCCCGCGCCACATCTTCCCCGGTCAGTCCCAACCCGGTCAACTCGCGGTAGGCCAGCGTCCACGTGGCGGAGGTAAAGGTCTCTACCACGCTTCTCAAGGCCGCACCAAGCAGCCAGGCGACGATGCCCACTACGAACCCCAGCACGACGAACAGGATGGGCGAGAATACCACGACCATAAGGAGGGGCATGAGAATGGCGAGCATACACAGCGCCAGCGGTAGCCCGATCACCAGCGCGACGCCGATGCCAATGCCCAGCAGGACGAGCCAAAGGAGCGCGATGGAACCCAGGTTATCCTTTAGCACGCTCCAGCCGCGCTTGAAACTCTCCCCCAGCGAGCGTCGCTCCAACACACAGGCACGGATGGAGAGCTGCTCCAACACGCCCAGCGGGATTGCGAGCAGCAGGGCCAGGCACACGGCAGGAAGCAAGCAGGCGAAAGTTGAACCGAGGATGAGCAAGATATTAGGAGGAGGCGAGTCTCCTGGCCGCAAACTTTGCACCATTGAGAACGCCCCGACGAGAACCGGCACGGCGCCGGCCAGGGCGAGCAACCCCACCGGCAACCGCAGCAGGAAGCGGATCAAAAACACAGGCCACGTGTGTTGCCAGCCGGCCAGAAAGCCAGCGCGGGCCGACGGCGTGCCACTCTCCTCGGCCACACGTACCTGATCCACCAATGCAGCGCACCCCAACGCGCCCACGAATGCCAGGACGAGACCTACAACGATACTCACGAGCACCAGCGCGACGATAGCGACGACAAAGTAAGGGCTGGTGACGAACTCGTAGATAGCGTGCTGCATCTCCGGCGGCAGCTCGCTAGTAGTGCTATTGTAGTTGACGTTACTCCGTGTTGGAGCGCCGCTACTTAGGGCCACCAGAAAACCAAAGAGCCACAGCACCTTGTGCCGCCAGGTGATCTCCCACGCGCGGCGAAGGACGTAACCCAGGTCCATCACGCAGCCTCCCTCGTTTGATATTGGACACCAGATGGTGTCTACTCCCACTCAATCGTCGCCGGGGGCTTGGAGGTGATGTCGTACATCACCCGGTTGACGCCTGGCACCTCGTTGACGATGCGGTTGCTGATACGGGCCAGCAGTTCGTGATCCAGTCGCGCCCAATCGGCGGTCATAAAATCCTCGGTCGTGACAGCGCGGATGGCGATCACGTGATGATACGTCCGCTCGTCCCCCATCACGCCCACGCTCAGCACCGGCAGCAGGACGGCGAATGCCTGTTGCGTCGCTACGCGCAGCAGGCCCGCTGTGCCCAATTCCTCCAATAGAATGGCGTCCGCCGCGCGTAGCGTCTCCAGCCGCTCCCAGGTGACCTCGCCAAGTATGCGCACCGCCAGACCTGGCCCAGGGAAGGGCTGCCGCCACACAATCTCGTCCGGCAGGCCCAGCGCCTCCCCGACTGCTCGCGCCTCATCCTTGAAGAGGTAACGCAACGGCTCGACCAACTCGAACAGCATGTCATCCGGCAGCCCGCCCACGTTGTGGTGCGTCTTGATGCGTGCCGCTGTCCGTCGCTCAGGCCCACGACTCTCGATCACATCGGGGTAAAGCGTGCCCTGGGCCAAGAAACGCGCTTCTCTTCCCCTGCTCGCTTCTCGCTCAAACACCCGGATGAATTTCTCCCCAATCACCTTCCGCTTGACCTCTGGATCCGTCACGCCGACCAGCGCGCCCAAGAACTCTTCGGTCGCGTCCACCGGCGACAACCGCAACCCCCTGTCGCGAAACGTGCGTACCACCTGCTCCGGCTCACCCCGCCGCAACATCCCCGTGTTGACAAATACGCAAGTTAGTTGATCACCCACGGCACGGTGTACCAGCGTCGCCGCCACTGCGGAGTCGACCCCGCCGCTGAGCCCGCACACGATCCGATCCGTCCCCACCTGAGCGCGGATCGCCGCCACTGCCTGCTCAATCAAGGCCGCCGGGGTCCAATCGGGCGTACAGTCACAGACCTCGACGGCGAAGCGGCGCAGGATCTCCTGTCCCAGGTCCGTATGCACGACTTCGGGGTGGAACTGGAGGCCGTAGAACCCCCGCGCCAGGTCGCCCATCGCCGCCACGGGAGAGTTGGCGCTGCGGGCCAACACATCGAATCCTGGCGGGACGGCCTCGATGTGGTCACCGTGGGACATCCAAACTTTGAGATTGGAGATTGGAGATTGGAGATTGCTGAACAGGGGATTATCCGGGCCGACCAATTCTACCTCTGCCGGCCCATATTCTCGCTTGGTGGCTGGCTCCACCCGACCACCCAGGCGACGCGCCAAAAGTTGCATCCCGTAGCAGATGCCCAGCACCGGCACGCCTTGTGCCAGCACATAGTCCGGCAACCGGGGCGCGCCCGGCGCGTAGACGCTGGCGGGACCGCCCGAGAGGACAAAGCCGCGTGGTTTCAATTCCAACACTTCCTCAGGCGGGGTATCCCAGGGAAAGAGTTCGCAGTAGACGCGCGCTTCACGTACGCGCCGGGCAATCAGTTGCGTGTACTGCGAGCCAAAGTCGAGGATGGCGAGGGTATTACCCATCGTCACTCGACCACAATCTTACCATCGCTCATGTCCGTGATGTTGGCAAGCGAGACGACGGGCACGCCAAAACAGGCCAACTCCTCTCGCCCGCCCTCGAACCCCTTCTCGATGGGCGCAGCGATGCCGACCAACGTCGCATGAGCGTGCTCTACCATCCGCGCCAGCGCCGCAATCGTCGCTCCCGAGGCCAGAAAGTCATCCACCACCAGCACCCGGTCGCTCGGCTCCAGAAACTCTGACGAAACCATCAGGAACACGTCGCTCGCCTTCGTGCGCGAGCGCGCGATTTCGACAAAGACCAGCCCCGTCATCGTGATCGGCCTGATCTTGCGGGCGTAGACGACCGGCACGTTCAGCGCGTGCGCCGTCGCCAGCGCCGGAGCGATGCCGGAAATCTCCGCCGTGATGACCTTGGTCACGCCAGCGTCAGTAAAAGGACGGGCCAACTCCCGCCCGACTTTGAACATCAACTGCGTATCAATCTGGTGGTTGATGAAACTATCCACCTTGAGAATGTTCCGGCCTAGATTTTGGCCTTCGGCTAGAATACGTCGTTTGAGTTCTTCCACTGCACCCTCCTTCTGATAATTTGTATCATTCTACACGATGCGCTCACGTCTGACAAGTTGCGGAACGTCGAAAGTAGAATCGCCGGATCAGGCAATTGACTTCCTCTCCATTCCAGGGTAAGATAGATGCAGAGGAGAAAGCAGTGACACGCCATACAGGCAGCCGCATATCGAGTTCTTATGAAGAGGCCGAGGACATTGTTCCCAATACTTCGCGCCTGATCGTCGTCGTCTCCTGCCTAGCCGCCGTCGGAGCGATGGTCTATGGCCTGTGGTGGCCGAGGCTGCCTGCCGGGGTCGCGCCGGAGGCCACACTGCCTCCCGTCTCATCCACCGTCCCATCCTCCAACCCGCTACTGTCCACCACTCCACCCGCCGATCCGTCACCATCCGTCACTCCACCCGCCACTCCGCTTGCTGATGAGTCGCCACCCGCCGCCGTTCCACACATTGGCATCGTCGTCGGTCACTGGGGAAATGATGTGGGCGCAATATGTGACGATGGCCTGACCGAGGTCGAGATCAACCTCGACATTGCCCAGCGCGTCGTCCACGTTCTGCAGGCGCTCGGCTACCAGGCCGACCTGCTGGAAGAGTTCGATCCGCGCCTGACAGGCTACCAGGCCGATGCGCTCGTCTCCATACACGCCGATTCCTGCAAAGCCTACCCCAACGCTACCCCACCGGCCAGTGGGTTCAAAGTTGCCAGCGTCGAGGATAGCCTGGTGCCGGAAGAAGAGGAACAGTTGGTCACTTGCCTGGCGCAGTGTTACGCCGCCCGCACGGGGATGTATTTTCACTCCAACAGCATCACTTTCGATATGACGCGCTACCACACGTTCTACGAGGTCAACAGCCACACACCGGCTGCCATCATTGAGGCTGGCTTTATGTTTGCCGACCGCCAGATACTTACTCAACGAGCCGATCTGGTGGCCCAGGGCATCGCGGACGGCATCGTCTGCTTCATTGAGGGCGAAATGCCCTGACACCCAATCTACCAATGTGGGAGGTGCACGATGACATTCGCTAAAGCCGGAGTGCTGGTCGGGGGTGGCGCTGCTACCCCATCCGACCTCGACGTCATCCGCCAGGCAGGACTGGAGGCGCTCAAATTGCGAGCCATCGTCAACCCGGCCTCCGACCTGTCTGCCTACCGGGACATTGGAGTTCAGACCTTTCTGGTCCAACTCCTCAGCCCCGAGCCGGGCGAACACCCCACCTCTCCACAGGAGTTTGTAGACTACTTTGCCCCGGCGATAGAAGCGTTCGTGCGGGCCGACGCGCACGACTTTGAGGTGCACGGCGAGCCGAACCTGCCTGGGCGCGGATACGGCGTCTCCTGGAACAGCCCCGCCGCCTTCGGAGACTGGTTCGTCGCCGTCGCGGAAAAACTCAAGACGACCTTTGGCCCACAGGTGCGGGCAGGCTTCCCCGGCCTCACCCCGCCGCCTCCTCGACAGCCAGGGACAACCCCCGCCGTCTCCCAGGGCGACTTTCTGGGAGCCTGCGCTGAACCGGTGCAGGAGGCCGACTTTGTCTGTTGCCACGTCTACTGGGATAGCGCGGAGGGGTTGCGCGCCTTCGACGGCGGCATGCGCTTCCTCCACCAATACCTGGAGGCCTTCCCGACAGTCCCGCTGGTCATCTCCGAGTTCGTCAACGTCAACCCCAACACCAACAGCAGTGTCAAGGGCGACCAGTACGCCGAGTTCTACTTCACCTGCGCCCAGTACGACGAGTGCCGCTACGACTGGTCCTGGTACCAGGCGTTCTGGCCGCGCCTCCAGGCTGCCTACGGATTCATCCTGCGCTCGCCCGATCCCGCATACGGTTCGCAGGTCTGGATGGACGCCGACGGTCAGCCCCGCTCGGTCGTCGGTCGGGTCGCGGCGCGCTCCCGTATGCCCGGCCCCACCGCGATGCGCTTCACCTGGCCCACCGAGTTCCGCCACTACACCCAGTTCTACGGCGAGAACCACCAGCACTATTACGACACTTCCTACGCTCACTCCCTGCACGGCGGGCACAACGGGGCAGACCTGCAGGTCAAACACGACGATCCGGCCAGCTCCCCGATCCGCGCCTGCCTGGGCGGCGTCGTCACTCGCAAGAAAATGGTCGAGACCGGCTACGGTCACCACGTCTACGTCAACAGCCAGGTGGAGGGTGTGGGGCAGGTGACGTTGCTCTACGCCCACATGACCCACGTGCCGGTGGAGGAGGGGCAGGTGCTGCAGACCGGACAGGTGATCGGCACCGCCGGCGTAACGGGCGCAACCAGCGGCCCGCACCTGCATCTTTCTCTCAAGATCGAGGGGATGAAATTGCCCGCCAACGCCAACTACCTCAACCCGCGCCCCTACCTCGACCCGCCACCGTCGCCACGGGGACAGCCCCGTACACCTTACTCGCGCACCTACGTGCTCCTCCCGCCGGGGGCCGGTGCGGCCTGGGCGCAGGCGGTGGTGGGTGCGACCTGGGATACACATCGCTTCACCATCGGTGGCAGCGCCGACGACGCCGGCATCGGTGACCTGGACCTCCGCCGCGTCGTCGCCGTCAACCCGGCCGTCTGGGGCGGCGACCTGCGCGCCTTCTTCGAGACCTACTACCCCGGCGCCATCTACGTGCCCGTGACGGCGGAGAGCCCCGAAACGCTGGGGGCCGCACTGGATGGCCTGCCGGAGATGCCGGCCCAGACTCCTCCGCAACCCGCGCCGCCCAGAGGCAAGCCCCGCACTGCTTATGCCCGCACCTACGTGCTGTTGCCGCCGGGGACCAATGCGGCCTGGGCTAATGCCGTCGTCGAGGGGGTTTGGGATACGCATCGCCTTACCATCGGCGGCAGCGCCGACGATGCCGGCATCGGCGACCTGGACCTTCGCCGCGTTGTCGCCGTCAACCCGGCTGCCTGGGGCGGCGATTTGCGCGCCTTCTTCGAGACCTACTACCCCGGCGTCGTCTACGCCCCCCTGGTGGCGGACACGCCGGAGCAACTGGCGGAGCGGTTGGGAGAGTTCTGATAAACTGAGAAACTGGTAGATTGGTCTCTGGCCCCAATCTACCAATACCCACGAGAGGCGCGATGGGAGACCGTATCGCCGCACTACTACGGGATGGCCAGGCAGCCACCCGCGCTGGTGAGAAAGCCAAAGCGCGGCGCAAGTTTCGCGCCGTGCTGATGTTCGATCCTGCCAACGTGACTGCCCTGCTGGGGCTGGCGTGGTTGAGCGACAACCCCCGCGCCAGTCTGGCTTACATCTCCCGCGTGCTGGCTTGCGATCCTCACAACCCCCGCGCTCACGCCGCGCTGCGCTGGGCTCGCCAGCGTGTGACCTCACCCGTGCCCCAAGAATCGCCGTCTCCGTCCGTGTCTGCTGCACCGTCGCCCCGCCGCCGGTGGAGCCACGCCGTTGCCGCCGTCGCCCTCGGCTTGCTGATCGTCCTCATCGGCTGGGTACTGGCCTGGTCATTGCCGGCAGACATACCCGCGTTGGCCGCGCTGGCCCCCACTGTCCCCCCGACTGCCGTCGTTACCGCCAATCACACGCCTACCCACATTCCCACCTACACGCCTACCTACACTCCCACCCACACTCCCACTCACACTCCCGCGTCCACCCTCACGCCCACGGTCACATCACGCCCTGTCACCTCCACCGCGCCGTCGCCCCTGCCAACCTTGACGCTGGCCCCCCTATCCATTCGAGGCAACGTGCGTTGGATAGACGTGGACCTGACACACCAGGCCCTCACCGCCTACGTGGGGCAGGAGCCGGTGCGCACGATACCTGTCTCCACGGGGTTGTCGCGCACACCCACGCCCGCCGGCCAGTACCGCATCTATATCAAACTGCGCTACGACGACATGAGCGGCCCCGACTACTACCTGCCCGACGTGCCCTACACGATGTACTTTTACCGGGGCTATGGCCTGCACGGCACCTACTGGCACAACAACTTTGGCCACCCGATGAGCCACGGCTGCATCAACCTTCCCACGCCGGAGGCAGAATGGCTCTTCAACTGGGCCGAAGTGGGGACGGCGGTCAACATTCACTACTGAGGCCAGTCTCACACGCGCAGCGCTACCACCTCAAACACCGGCTCAGGTTGTGGGTGCCCTTTGATTTCCAACGTTCCCACCGGTCGCGCCTCGACGTAACCCTGTACCATCTCGTAGACCCTCTGGCCGATCAGAATCTGGCCTCCACGGGCGTGCTCCTGTAACCTGCGGCTCGTGTTCACCGCGTCGCCGATGACGGTAAAGCTCATCAGTTGCGGCGCGCCGATGTTGCCCACCAGAACCTCACCCGTGCAAATTCCCACCCCAAACTGGAGGCGATAGGCCGGAGGGATCCGCGCGTGGGACTTTTTAACCGCCTCGCACATACGGTACGCCGCGCGCACTGCCCGCAGAGCGTGGTCTGGCTGCGGCAGGGGAGCGTTAAAGTAGGCCATCACTGCATCACCCAGGAACTTGTCCAACGTCCCCTCTTCGGCCAGAATGGCTTCGGCAGCCGTGGTGATGTGGTGGTTGAGGACGCCCACCAACACCTCAGGCGTGGTACGGGCGCTAAAGTCGCTAAAGCCACGAATGTCGGCGAAGAGAGTGGTCACCATCTGGCGCACGCCACCCAGCGCGATAGCGTCGGGTTGAGCCATGAGTTTTTCCACTACTTTGGGGGCGACGTAACGCTCGAACAATCCCCGTATCTGCTTCTTCTCCCGCTCTTTGGTCTGCTCGACCTGTTGCAGCAAGCGGGCGTTTTCAATCGCGATGGCCGCATAGTCGGCCAGCGTCGTAAGCAGACGCCGATCGTGTTCGTTGAAGAAGCGGGTCGTGACCTTGTTGCTCACTCCCAGTGCGCCGATGGTCTTTCCGCCGACCTTTAATGGCGCATAGAGCATCGCGCCGGTCATCGTGGCATCCCCCTTGCGCACGGCATCGGCCGCCAGTTGATCCTCCGTGCGCCGTGATGACTGTTGCTCCTTTCCCTCTATGCGCTGCTTGCGCACGTGTTCTCGCAGCTCACCCGTGTGCTCGTTCCGCAAAAAGACCGCCCCCGCCTCAGAACCGGTGATGTACATCGCGGCGTCTACTATCCGCTCCAGCAGTCTATCGCGTTCTATCAGTGCTGTGACTGATCTCCCGATCTGACCAAGTGTGTTGAGCTCACACAGTCGCTGCTCCAGTTGCTGCTTGGACTGCGTCAGCCGGACAGTGAGAGCTTTCTTCTCGCGCTGAAGTCGCACCTCCGTCAGCGCCCGCTCAATAGCTGCCAGCATTTCATCGGCGGTGAAGGGCTTGATGATGTAATCGCGCACGCCCTTGCGGAACAACTCGACGGCGATGGCCTCAGACCCATGTGAGGTCATCAAGACGACCGGGACATCGGAGTGCTGGGCACGCAAACCGTCGAGCACCTCGAAGCCGTTCATCACGGGCATCTCGAGGTCGAGCAGCATGAGATCAACGTTGCCTTCGAGGGCCAGACGCAGCCCTTCGTCACCGTCGGTGGCTTCCAATGCTTCAAAGCCATTGGGCTTTAGGACAAGTTGGACGACGAACTCGCGTATGTCACGACTGTCGTCCACGACGAGCACTTGGATCTTGGACAAAGACCCCTCCCTACTGCTTTTCAATCTCGTAGCTGTACGATGCTATCTCCGTCGTCACGGGCGCCAGCCCGGAGACCGTGATCACGGCCCGGTCTGTGCGGCCTTCTAGCGGGATGATCCACTCGCCGGTCTGATCTTTGCCCAGTTCCAGTCGCTGCACCGTCGTCTCGGGACCGTAGAGGATCAGTTGCACCAGCCAGCGCTGGGGCAGCACGTTGGCGTGACGGATGAAACCGGCTGGCTCCCACCCATTCTCGTCCTCCTCGAAGTCGCTGAAATAGTCAATCTCAGGAATAGCGATGTCATCCAGGACAAAGCCGGGGCGGTTGACCGCGTCGTCGGTGATGTACTCGAAGCGGATCTGTACCTCCTGCCCGGTGTACGGAGAAAGGTTCACTTGTTCCTTTATCCACGCCGGGGTTCCGCCGCCGCCGCTGCCGGTATAGGCCCAGCCGAAGGAATTGCCGTTGGGATTGGTGGGTGTGCCGGAGGGAGTGGTGAGAATCTCCCACGTCTCTCCTCCGTCGGTGCTGATCTGCACGTAGGCATAGTCCCAATCTTTCTCGATATCGTACCAGGCCCAGAACTCGAGCGTGGCCTCGCTGACGCCCGAGAGATCGAATGCGCGCGTGAGCATCATGTCCGAGTCATCGCCCCGATTCGACCACCAGAAGTAGCGCCCGCTGTGGGCGGTGGTGTCTACCAGGCCGATCTGAGTGGAGCCGGTGAAGCGAAATGCGAGTGACTGATCGCCGTTCAGTTCGATATAGTCGGTGCCGTGCTGGTGCACGGTACTGCTTTCAAAGACGGGATAGTCGGACTCGTCGTAAGTGGTTTCAATGTCAAAGAAGGGTGGGTCAATCTCCTCGTAGCCGTAGCGCCCATCGGCGATGTAGGGATCGTCCAGCAGGTTGGCGACGATCCAGTCGGCGAACAGGTCATCGTAAGTCAGCCCAGCGCCCATTTCCTCCAGCACGGCCTCTACGCTGGCGAAAGAGTTTTCGGGATGGGCGACTAGCGACTGGGTGGCCTCGGGGCCGAAGCGATCGAGAAAATAAAAAGTGAAGAGATAGCCTGCGCCATAGTTGGCCCCCGCCGCGCCGGGACCCTCGGGCCAGGAGTTGAGTTGTGTATCCGGCTGCCTGGCAAACGTCCAGTCGGAGCCGCCAATGTCAAAGCCGTTCAGGTGCATCGCCAACTCGGAGAAACCTTCGTTCAGCCAGGTCTCCTCGTTGCGGTCGTTGTACCAGTGGATCATGTGCTGGAACTCGTGGGCCAGCACGCCGTTGTAAAAGTTGTCGTTGACGGTCACGTTTTCGATGTTGATGTAGAACATCTCCAGTTCGTTGGAGTCTTCACGCACGGCAGAGACGAACTCGTCGGCGCTGGAATAGTAGCCAGCGACGGAGGCCCCCAGGTTGCGGGAGTGGAGAATGCTGACGTGAGGGTCGTTGTCCACCCCAGGGGTCCATTCGCTGCCAAAGAAGGCCCGGTTGGTGGGGTAAGAGTGCTCCTCGAATGTGTCAGCGGCAGCTTCGAGGTCATCACGGTCGAAGCGCGCTCCTTCCTCGACCCACATGTACACGTGCTCGGTCTTGTACTCCAGGATAGCATAGACATCGAACTGCTCGTTGGTGTCCACGTTGGAAGCGTGGAATAGGCGGCGGGTACCGATCTCGTAGTCGGGCGAACCGCCTGGGTTGACGGTACGCGGAGTGTCGGAGGGCAAGTGACGCAACCGGATCGCCAGGTCGTGCAGGTCGCGCACCGGTGCTTCGGTCGTCTCCAGCAACTCCTCTGTCTCGGCTCCGACGTCACCCACTGGCTCGCGGGTGATGACGGGGGTGAGTTCGGGAGTGGGGGTGTCGTATGAAGGTGCTACCGACGTCTCAAAGACGAACGTGGGTTCAAAGGCTGTCTCCCAATCCCAATTGTCCCAATCAAAACCACCACAGCAGCAACAACAACTTGCCGCTACCAGCATAGTCAATGCGGCAACTAGCACAATGGCTGTTCGATGCATCGTTTCTCCTTCGAAAGGTCGGTGGCCGGCAGCGCCTATTGGCTGACGGCTATGTTCCGTGCAACTCGGGCCAGTTCCTGGGCCAGACCTCGCGCGGCCTGCGCCAATGGTGAACTGGGACTCTGGAACGCCAGCGGTACTCCTTGTGTCAGCGCCCGCGCCTGGGCCGGATCGTATGGGATGGTCCACATCAATGGACGTTTCAGAGCGCGCTCGACTGCCCCGGTTGGCAACTGGGGAGCCGGGGTGACCTGGTTGAGAATGATCTGCAGTTTGGCTGACCACTGCTTGAGGGCATGCAGGGTGCCGATGGCCGTCTGGATTGAGCAAGGTTCGGCAGTGATCACCAACCCCACGACTGTGGCTGCTTCCAGTACTGTCATCGTCACCTCACTGAGCACCGGCGGCGTATCCACGACGACAGTGGCAAATTGTTGCTGCAGGACGCTGAACATCCTCCGTGCCACTATCCGCGGCAACCCCTGCCCCACGATGGGGAAGGCCGGCGACGCCAGCACCCGCAGTCCAG
This sequence comes from Anaerolineae bacterium, assembly GCA_030620125.1. Next base: position 3,687 of record JAUXFI010000003.1, on the reverse strand, counting down.
AAGCGTGTTGCAGCAGGTGGGCCGCGATGATCTCTGTATCGGGAACACTGGTCCGGACGAGGTCCGACCAGGTGGGCTTGGGGCGTAGGCCCAGTTGTAGTGCCACGTGCCCCGACGAAGGGCAAACGTCCACCAGGCAGGTTCCCTTATCCCTGGCCTGGGCCAGCGTCGCTGCCAGGTTGACCGCCAGCGTGGTGACACCGACGCCACCGCGCAGACTCATCACCGCGACCGTCCCCGCCGGCGCAGGCGGTTTTTCCGCCGCCTGTTTCGCCAGCAGATCATTGACCCGGTCCAGTAACTCTGTCATCCGCACCGGCTTGGACATATAGTCATCGGCGCCGGCGTCCAACGCGGCTTGGCGGTCCACGGGTTGGCCCCGCGCCGTGAGGATGATGATGGGGATGGAGGCCGTGGGAGGATTGGTGCGCAGTTCGCGGCAGACCTCGTAGCCGCTTATGGTGGGCATCATCACGTCAATGATCGCCATATCAGGCGGGGATGCCAGTGCTTTGGCCAACCCATCTGCACCGTCGCCACTGAGTATGGCCTCGTGCCCCCCTCGCTCCTCCAGTAGCAGGCGGATCATCTCCAGAAATTCGGCGTTGTCGTCAATAACCAGGATTTTTGCCATCGCCAGACTACTCCTTTTCCTCTACCCAGAAGGCTCCGATGTAAGCTTTGTTGACCAGGATTGCGCCGCCGGTGAACGTAACATCTGGACGTAGCGAGGCCCTCATCTGTCCATCGAGAATGGTGATAAACTTGTCTGTACCAGAGGTGAGCACTGTACGCAGGTCCAGTTTGCCCGATAGTCGCAGGTAGCCTTCGATCTCGAAGGCAGGGACGGTGATGAAGACTCTGCGCAGATGTGTGCCAAAGTAACTGCCGTAAGTATGTTCTCGCGGCAACCCGTCCTCTTGGCGAGGGACGATGACAGTGGTGATGTGTTGTTTACAGAGGACAGACTTGGCGTGACTGGCGGTGATGTCCGCAGGGTGCTCGATGTTGGAAATGTAGGCGTCCTCAAGCTGCAAGAAGGCTGTGGTATGATCGTTGAGTTGGTCGGCCAATTTCCGATGACGCACGCCCACGCGACCGGATATGCGATAGCTGTGAACGAAAAAATCTGCTACCAACCAGCTAGTGCGCAACTGTTCATCCATCGCCGTACCCCTTTCAGGCTGGAGCCTGTTCCACGATTTGCGCGCCGGCGCTGGCTCCGATACGATTGGCCCCGGCCTCGACCATCGCCAGCAAGTCGGCATAACTGCGTATACCGCCAGCAGCCTTCACGCCCATACTCGCCCCCACCGTCTGCCGCATCAGCCGCACATCCTCGACCGTGGCCCCACCACCGGCGAAGCCGGTCGAAGTCTTGACAAAGTCAGCGCCGGCGGCCTGGGCCAGCCGGCAGGCGGTGACTTTCTCCTCGTCGCTCAACAGCGCCGCCTCAATGATGACCTTGAGTTGCGCGCCACCCTCGTGGCAAACGGCCGCCACGGCTGCGATGTCCTCTTGTACGTGCTCGTGATCGCCCGCCTTGAGCGCCCCAACGTGGATCACCATATCCACCTCGCTCGCGCCATCGGCCAAGGCCTGCCGGGTCTCGTAAACCTTGGCCGCGGTGGTCGTCGCGCCCAGTGGGAAACCGACCACACTACAGACTGCCACCTCAGACCCCTCCAGCTTGCTGGAGACCAGCCTCACGTAGACGGGATTGACGCACACGGCGGCGAATCCATAGTGACGAGCCTCATCGCACAGCGCCTCGACCTGTGCCGGCGTGGCCTCTGGCTTGAGCAGCGTGTGATCAATAAAGTGAGCGACTTTGTCTCTCTCCACAATCTAGTCCCCCTGGTCAGTTGGCTCCGGGAAAGTGTGGTGTGTCATCAGACTCCACTCCTCCGGCGGCCAATAGCAGAGCCACGCCTTTCCGACAATGTTCTCCCGTGGGAGCATTCCCCAACTGTGCGAGTCGCTAGAATTGCCGCGATTGTCTCCCAGAACAAAGTACTCTTCATCTCCCAGATTCCACGAGCCGGAGTAGGAGCTGGGGTTGGCGATGTAGGGCTCCTCGAAAAGAACGCCGTCCACCCACAATTTCCCACTCTGAATCTCCACCTGCTCGCCCGGCAACCCCACGATGCGTTTGATATAGTCTTCGCCAGAGCTATTGGGAGGCTTAAAGACGATGATGTCTCCTCGCCCTGGCGGATGAAGCCAGTAGGTCAGTTTGCCGACTACCAGGTACTGCCCATTGTGCAGCGCCGGTTGCATGCTGGAGCCACGCACCTGAAAACGCCCCGTGGCTGTATTGAGGATCAGGAATATGATGACTGTTAATAAAACAGTCTCCAAAATCTCGCGCAGCACTGAACCACCGCCGAAGGCACGGGAGAGAGAGAGACTTTCGCCATCCGGCAGAGGGGGGTGCTCAAACCGCGCTTCTCCAGGCCCAACTTTTTCCAACATTCTCCTTTCACTCTCTTGATCGTAGCGTGTGCATTATAGTACATGTATGGAAGGGACGCAAACTGAACAGAACGTGGCCGTAGTGCGCGCCACACTCGTTGATGTTGACTTTTCCTCATCTCCCTTGTAGAATGAGAGTGCCTGTTTCCAATTGCAGACGACGAGTCGCCAAAGCCAATCGCAATTGCTGAATGAGTGATGGCCCATAGAATTCTAATCGTAGACAGCAACGCAGCCTTTGCTACCATGCTTCGAGAGAGCCTGGAGCAAGATGACAAGTGTCGCGCCACTGTGGCGACCGGTGGAGACGAGGCACTAGAGGCGCTGACCTCCGCCGAGTTCGACCTTGCCATCGTGGACCTGGGCTTGACTGATCCGGATGGGGCCACAGTCGCCCGCGCGCTGCGACAGCAGCAATCCAGCCTGCGATTGATGCTTATCCCGATCATGGGAGAGGAACTGCCCCCCGAACTGGCCGACCTGGGCGTACAGGGTCTCTTGCCCAAGCCCTTTTTTCTCCCTGAATTGCCGGGGCGCATCGCCGACGTGCTGGCGCGGTCCGTGGGCGGGGGGGCGGACGTCATTGAAGCCATTAAAGTCATTGAAACCATCGAGCCGGACGTGGCCTCCGACATCGCCGTGGCTATAGAGCCAGACACATCCTCCGAACAGCCAGCCGTGAGCAGCGACGAATGGTTGGTCGTGCTGCGCGAGCGCATCCCAGAGATCGTCGAGGTGATGGATGTGCTATCCCAGGAGGTCAGCGCTGAGGCAGTGATCCTGACCTGCGGGGATAAACTGGTCGCTCACACCGGCCGGCTGTCGGCAGAGGACGCCGGCGCGCTGGCGCAGACCGTCACCGAAAGCTGGCGTACCTCGGCACGTGTGGCGCAGATCCTGGGCCAGGAGCAACTGCGTTTTGAACAGAGCGTTGAGGGCGGGGAGCACGTGTTCTACTCGCTCGCCGTCGCCGAGGACATCATCCTCTCGGCAGCCTTGCGCGCCAACGTACCCCTCGGCATCATCCGGCATCGGGCCAAGGACACAGCGGAGGTGCTGCGAGCCTTGATAAGCACCGCCCAATAACCAATATTCGTATCTTCTCAATATCTTGGGGCAATCGCACTTTCTCGCTCAAAGCCCCCGTCCCCGGGGGCGGCTCAGACAAGGTTTGCTCCGCGAATTCGCCCCCGAGACGGGGGCTGGGAGCGT
>JAUXFI010000187.1 GCA_030620125.1 Anaerolineae bacterium | reverse complement strand
CGTGCCGCGTCCACGATCTCCGCCCGCCCTCCGTAGTTGATGGCCAGGTTGAGCACCAGCCCCGTGTTGTGCGCTGTGCGGTGTATTCCCTCATCCATTGCCCGCAGCAACGAACCGGGCAACCCCTCGCGGCGGCCGATCATCCGCATCTGCACGTTGTTCCGGTCGAGTTCGTCCACTTCCCGGCGGGCATAATCCTCGGCCAGCCGCATCAGAAGAGCGACTTCTGGCTCGGGGCGTCGCCAGTTCTCGGTGGAGAAGGTGTACAGCGTCAGCACCTTGAGGCCCAGGTCGGCGCAGGCACGCACGATGTGCCGCATGGTCTCCACGCCCGCCTTGTGGCCGGCAGAGCGGGGCAGCCCCCTCTGCTGCGCCCAGCGCCCGTTGCCATCCATGATGATGGCGATGTGAGATGGGATGGAATTAACTTGCTGTTGGCTGGTCATTAACACCTCCCCATCAATAGGTCTACTCTATCCTCTGAGCCAATCGCAGGACCAGGCCGCCGACGGCGAGTGTCAGCAGCTTGACCAGCCACGAATCGGCTCCTGGCTTCCAGGCGATGACCTTCGCCCGCACCACCTCGAAGCCGGTCTGACAGGCGCGAGCCACCCTCTTGCGCGGCTCGACCACCACCCGCGCTCTGTGCCGCCGGGCGATCTCCGCCGTGGCGTCGGTCGAACCATTGTCCACCACGATGATCTCGAAATGGTTGGCCGGATAGGTTTGACGTGCCAGGGCCGCCAGACAGCCGCCCATGTGACGTTCCTCGTCGTAGGCCGGGACGACGGTTGTCAAGGCAGTATGCGTGGCAAGACGAGCCAGATACCGAGAAAACACACGGATACTACGAGCCACGCTGTACGTCGCCAGCGCCAAAGGTGCCCAGCAGGCAAAGCCTGAAAAGGCGAAAAGAAAAACAGCGTATCGGTCAAACCAAAGGACACACCAACGTAACGTCCAAGCGTCGTTATCACACCAGGCGTGGCACTAGCCAACCCGGTCCACACGGTGAATACTACGAGCAAGGCTAGCGATGCTGCAACCCCGGCCAGCGTGGTCTTACCCATAGCAGGGTAGGCTTTGCTGTAGTTGAACCTGGTTTGGCGGACGTAATAGCTGCCCCCAAGCCCCGGAATGAACAGACCTAAGCCGGCAGCCAGAAACGCGGCCATAATCAAGCCTGCGTCCCAGAGGCGAAATGTAAGCCGTAGCCGCAAGGCCCGGGCTGCCAGCCAGTGCGCCAACGCGCGAATACCTACATAGGCAGCCACGATGCCTGCTCCCACAAACACCGTCGTGGGGCTGAGCGGAGCAAGCAGGTCTGATACGGCCATACTTCCCCAGAGCACGCCGCGCACACGGCTGAGCAGCAATAGAAAGGACCCCAGGAACAGCGTCACGCCAATCAGCGCCCCAACACCGCTCGTCGCTGGGGGTTCTGGTTGTTCCTGCTCGTTGAGCGGCAGTTGCAGTATGAAAGTACTGACTCCTATGGTATGTGGGATTACAAACAGCAGCTTGGGCCAGCGCCAGCCGAACTCGCGGATCTGCTGAGAAACCGGCCAGTAACGCAAACCACGAGAGCGAGCCATATTCCAGGAGGCCGAGTTATACGCATCTACGCCGGTGGTAACAACTTTGTCACAGCCTCGCTGTCGAAACCATACCAGCGCCTGGTCACCTAGTGCTTTACCAATTCCCTTGCCCTGATGTTGTGGATCAACCACAGCCCAATCGGGTATTCCTAGCTTTCGATCTCCCACATTCTCTGTTCTTAAAGTGAGCGCTCCAATAACCGTTCCAGTTTCGTCTTCCGCCACCAGCCCCTGCGGCGACATAGTGGCGGCCATCGAAAGACCCATAGGCGAAGAAAAGGCGCGCCTGCCAAGATCACGAACAATGCCCAGTTCCTCTGGACGTAACTCACGAATTGTTACGGTATCCTTTTCCATAACTGTTCTCTCTCCAGTCTCCCATTGGGACACTCATTCCGGCTAACCCATCCTCCCAGCCGACCGCAGGGCCAGGTCACCGACGGCGAGTAGCAGCAGCCCGACCAGCCACGAAGCGGTTCCTGCCTCCCGGGCGACGGCTTGACTGACGTAGGCCGTGAGGCTGGCGAAGGCAGCCAGCAGCAGCAGGGCTTGGAGCGCCCTCTTCTGGTGCCAGCGCAGGAACAGAACGTTCTGTTCGAGCCACCAGTTCAGCAGTGTGGCGACGAGCAGTCCCACAAGGGCCGACAGTTGGTTGGGGGCCATCGTTCAGCGGATATCCGGCATCGGCAGTGGAGGCCGTCGCAGTACGAAGCGGTTAGCTGTGTTCATCACCGAGCGCTTCCCCAGGCTGATCCAGCCCTCACTCACTACTGGATGAGCCCCATTGTTTGCCCCACATCCTTAAAGATCGCCAGCACGCGGTCAAGCTGCTCTTCGGTATGGGTCGCCATGTAGCTGGTGCGCAAGAGCGATGATTCCGGCGGCACCGCCGGCGAAACGACCGGGTTGGTGTAGACGCCGGCCTCGTAAAGCGCCTTCCAGGTTAGGAACGTGCGCATGTCATCGCCGATGATGACCGGCACGATGGGGGTCTGAGTGTCACCCACGCGAAAACCCAACTGGCGGAGTCCCACTCGCATGCGTTCGCCAATCTGATTGACCCGCTCGATCCGCTCCGGCTCCTCCTGCATCACCTCCAGCGCAGCCAGCGCGGCGGCCGCGTTGGCCGGCGGTATGCTCGCGCTAAAGATCAACGCACGGGCGTGGTGCTGGATGTAGTGGACCACCTCCTCTGAACCGGCGATGAACCCACCCAGGCTGGCAAAGGACTTGCTGAAGGTGCCCATCGTCAGATCCACCTGGTCAGTAATGCCAAATCGGGCTGCCGTGCCGTGCCCACCGCCCAGCACGCCAATGGAGTGAGCGTCGTCAACCATCAGCCGCGCCCCATACTTCTTGCACAGCGGCACAATCTCCGGCAGCGGGGTGATGTCACCGCTCATGCTGAAAACACCGTCCACGACCACCAGCCTGCCCACATCGTCAGGCAATCCAGCCAGGACGCGCTCCAGGTGTGCCATGTCGTTGTGACGGAAGCGACGGGTTTCACCAAAGGCCAGCCGGCATCCATCCACGATGCTGGCGTGATCCTCCTTGTCGGTGACGACGAAATCGCCCCGGCTTACCAGCGCCGAGATGGTGCCCACGTTGGTCTGGTAGCCAGTAGAAAAGACCAGCGCCGCCTCCGTGCCGATAAACTCGGCCATTCGTCGCTCCAGCTCCAGGTGCAGTTCCAGCGTGCCGTTGAGCAAGCGGGAGCCGGTACAACTGGTGCCGTACCGTTCCGTCGCTTCGATGGCGGCCCGGCGCACCTTGGGATGCGTGGTCAGCCCCAGGTAGTTGTTGGAGCCGATCATAATCAAGCGGCGATCACCAACACTGACCTCAGTAGCTTCTGTTTCAGAGAGGGGGATAAAGTAAGGATAAAAGCCAGCTGCCTGAGCTTCTCTTGCCTCGGTAAAGGCACTGCATTTGTCGAACAAGTCCACCGGGATATCCTCCTTGATGTTCCCACGTAGTTAGAGGCCAGGCTCGTTATAGGCCAGAATGACGACGGAGATTATCGATTCTACCACACTCAATATCGCCTTGAGCGACCTCGTCTTCTCTGACACATCCGGCGACCTCGTCCTCCAGGGGCCGGCAATCCACCCTGACCTCGATCTGCCGCTGTCCCTTCTCCACGCGCAGGAAAGTGTAGACCTCCATGAATTCGCAACTGGGCGTCCAGTCTCCATCGAAGAGCGGGCACAGCCGGCAGAGCTCACGTGTCTGGCCGACGGCGCCAAAGTTCACGCCCGCCGTGCAGCGCAGAAGGCCCTGCTCGCCGGGCCTGCTCTCCAGGAAGGGACAACTATCACACATACGCATCACTCTCCTCCTTCAGCATAGAACGCCACCCCGACCATCCCTGGCCCGACGTGGACGCCGATGACAGGGCTGAGTTCGACCAGGTAGAGTTCGGCGCAAGGGAACCGCTCCCTGATCTGCTCCCGTAACTTGATTGCCTCATCTGGCGTGTTGGCGTGGATCACGGCGGCGTGGACGGGCGCGTTCCCCACCCGCTCCGCCATCACCTCCAACATGCGCTCCACTGCCTTCCGCTTGGTGCGCACCCGCCCCAGGGCATCTATGCGCCCCTCAGTCAGGTGAAGCAGGGGCTTGATGCGCAGTGCGCTGCCCAGCAGGCGGGAGGCCCCGCCG
>JAUXFI010000110.1 GCA_030620125.1 Anaerolineae bacterium | reverse complement strand
TGTTCGGCTGGCGCTGGGAGCAGGGCGGGCCGTGGGACCCTCACGGCATCGAGGGGGTCTACCGCTGGCTGCAACGGGTGTGGAACCTGGTGAGCGAGTCAGCGAGTCAGCGAGACTTCGGCGAGCTCAGTCGAGCCGTCGGCGAACCAAGCGCGAAACAAGTCGCCGATTTGCGCCGGTGGACGCACAAGACGATCAAGCGTGTCACCGACGACATGGAGGAATTCGCCTTCAACACCATCATCGCCGGATTGATGGAGTTCACCAACGCGCTGACCAAGGCCAAGGGGACGCCGGTCTACGGGACTGAGGCGTGGGAGGAGGCCATTGAGACGCTGCTCTTGCTGCTGGCCCCCTGCTGCCCTCACACCGCCGAGGAGCTGTGGGCAAAGACCAAGCGGTCCTACAGCGTGCACCAGCAGTCCTGGCCCCAGTTCGACGCCGACCTGGCGGCTGAGGAAGTCGTCACGCTGGTGGTACAGATCAACGGCAAGCTGCGAGCACGCCTGGAGGTGCCGGCTGACATCAGCGAGGAGACGGCGCGGGAGGCCGCCCTGTCCGACGAGAACGTCCAGCGCCACATCGGGGGCAAGGAGATTCGCAAGGTCATCTACGTGCCAGGGCGGCTGGTGAATATTGTGGTGTAGTACCGCAATTCACTACACGTTTCAAAGCAAATGTGCCCGGCGACTCCAAGATGCCGGGCACTTTCACGTCCGGTGCGCCCCACTTCAAGCCGCCCACAGCAGTCGAGGCATCATCACGAAAACCGAGAACAAAGCATCCGTGCCGATGAACAGGCCGTAGGCTGCCAGCAGCAATGGTTCTTCGGCCCGCCGCCAGTAGATCCACATCAGCACTATTCCCAACACCACCGGCGCTACGGAGAGCGCGATTTCTACAAGGTGCGGCCCGAACGACAGCATCTGAGGCGCGAAAATTCGCTTGCAGACCAGTTGTAATGTGACCGCCACTCCCAACCACGCCGCTGCCTTCCACCCCCGCACTCCGCTGGGGTTCAAGAACATCGCCACGACCACCACACCCAGCGGCAGAACCGTCCAGCTAAGCACGTACGGCGCATAGCCCAGCAACGATAGGTTTTCGAACAGAAACGCCGCGATCCCTCCCAGGAACTCTGCCAGCCGGAATCCACCGAGCGCGTCTAGCGCCTCGGGAGCGGTGCTGGCGACCACGACCCAGTACATATCGTTTCCCAAAGGTTCGACCCACGTCGCCCGTAGAGTGCTATCCGCGCCCACTGCCAGGTCGGGCCACACAGAAGATGGCCTCGTTTTCGTGACGGCGACCGGCTCGCCCGGTCCATTCTCGTCGAAAGGTACTACCACGACCTGCATCCGCACGTCGCTGCGCCGCGCCACCCATGCACTAAAAACGGCCCACGTTCGATCCCCCACGGTCTGCATACGGGGCGCTTGCCAAATCTCGACCACCCGGTCAGTTGTAAGGGGATAGATGGTGACGTCTACCTCCTGCAAAGCAGGAGACACCAGCACGTACTGTCCTTTGTCGCTGGTGATGTTGCTGGCAGCGCCATGGCTCGCCAAACCAGCGGTCAGTCGTCTCTCAGTGGTTGGGGGATCGAGAGATCTGCCCAACCCTGACGAATGTCGCCATCCGATGGCCCACGCCACCACAGTCTGCGCTCCGGCGCTGCCCACCGCTGGCCCCTGGAAACGTCGCCCACGCCTCATCCGCACCTGCGCCACTGACGAAGGATCGTCCAATAACTGCCCCTCCGGATCAAAGTCAGCCTGCCAGATGGCAAAGTAGCCGCTTCTCCCCTCCTCCAACCAGGTGACTTGCATCGCCCCCGACGACACCCACCCCACTCCCGGCTGCCAGCCTGTCTCCGTCAATTGAACGGACGGCGTCATTTCATCACCTGTCAGGCTCACCGCCTGATGGAAAATGCCGCTGTCGTAACGCTCGTCGGCGGACCAGAAGACTTCCAGCCGCTGGGCATCTGGACGGACCACGAACTGGACGTGCTCGGCTTTGTCTGGCAAGTGTATCTCCTGCCGAAAGGCCGGTTCGACCTCCCCGGGCGCCAACCGGGCGTGGATGAGGGTCTTGGCACCCTCGATGCTATCGAGCCACACCACGTGCAACCGGTCCGCCGCTTCCGCTTCAAGCAACATGTTGTTGTAAGGATAGGCCGTCGTCAACGCCAGGTCGGTCACTCTTTCCAGATTCAGAGCTGCGTCGAGTTGCGCCAGTTGCAATCGTCCGCTTTCTGCGATCCACGCCACAAAGGTCGCTTCCTCCCACGTCGCTACGGCAACCGGGTCGGCTTCGGTCGAGCCGATGATGACGCCCCGGCTCCACTCGTCCGAGCCGCTCGCCGTCAACTCGTTTTCTGTCGTGCAGCCAGCCACCAAAAGACAGACTGTACAGAGAACCAACGTCGTCCACTTCAAGTTCGTTCTCCCTCCTTCTCGCCAAACGCACTAGAGCAATAGATACATGACTATTTGCAGCAGACTATTTACACCCGTAAACAGAAAGAACGCGGCAAATAGGTGCATATACTCCCGGCGGCGCATGACGTTCGCCGTTATCGCCGCCGTCACCACCACCGCCGTCACCACTGCTGCGACAGCCGGTATTACCCAACGCAACGCCGGCAGGGTGAGGTCCACGCCAATGCGGGGCGGCAGCATAAAGGACAGTGCCACCTCCAGCGCCAGCGCGACGATTACTATCACCCGCGAGCGCACGGTGTCCAACGTCTCCTCGCTGGTGATCACGTGATAGACCACCAACACCAACAACGGGATGATTGCCCACATTGTCAACGCCACGATCACCGACACGATCACCGTCGAGAGTCGAAACACATTGTTGAGCGCCGCGTCCAGACCATCCAAAAAGGTCAGAGCATTATAGTTCTCCATCACCTCCGGCGCGGTGCTGGCGTATACCACGTTGTACTCCCCAAAGCCGCCCGTCTCCAGCCAGGCCAGGTGCAGGTGAGAGCGCTCATCCACGATCAGTGCCGGCCCCACAGAAGCCTGAGAGGAGGCGGTGACGACTTGCTCTCGCGCACCATCCTGCCCAGTCCCCATAGTGATCAGGGCAACCTGGAGTTCCAGTTCCCGCCCCGCGCCCATCATCCTCTCGACCAGCATCACCGGCAGCACCGTCTGTTGCCCATTTGACGGGGCTATCGCCAGGGGACCATCCCCTATCCTCAGATCCCAGGATTTGATCTGCCGCTGTTGAGGGACACCCAGGGGAAAAGAGGCGTACTGGAAGGTATAACGATCATACCTCATATTATAACTCGACCAGAACACATAGACCGCATCCTGGCTCAGGCCGAGGGCCATCGCCTCCAATCGCAGAAGGCCGCCGACAACGATGCTGGTGATCTCCTCCGGGGCATCCAGTTCACCTTTCTCCGGATCGAGGCTGGCATAGTAGATGCTGATGGCACTCCCTCTCACCTCATGTTGCCAGGCCAGGTGTAGCCGCCCTCCATCATCCACCTGGACTACCGGTGAGCTTGCCTCTGAAACCAGCAAGGTCGGGCCTGCCACCCTTTCTCCCTTGCCATCCAACACCACCCAATATATGCCGTCATCGTCAGCCCACAGAGCGTAAAGATTCCCCTCCGCGCCTCGAGCCAATAGTGGCACGCCCGAGATTTCACTCGCAGAGTCGGAAAGGATCTGGGACTGGCCCACCAGTCTCCCATCCGTCTCCAGTAGGGCATAGTTGATACCAACGCGCGACCCTCCCTGCTCCCGCCACAGCAGGTGCAGACGGTCATCCAGCCCAACCTGCAACTGTGGGTCACGGGCCTGTGCCGTACCTACAGGGAGAACACAGTCCAGCAGCACCTCTCCATCCACACCGACGCGGGCCATTTCGAGTTGCCCGTCCAGATTCGGCCAGGCCAGGAACACTCCGCCGTCGGGAGCGGGCTGGAGAGCCACAGGCCGTTTCACCGGCAGTTGGCCGATGATCCGTCCCCGGCTCCACGCCTCTGACGCCCGGGGCACCATCGGCGTTTGGGAGGAGGCCCAGGCAACCAGGGCCGCCAGAACCATCAGCGCCACCCCAATGATAATCCAGCGACCATACTTTTTCACTTTCGTCTCCTTCTGCAACTGCACGCCATCACCCTAAATACTCTGGATCAATGGTAAAGGTTCACCCTCCGCTGTCTTTTGCTTCACCGGTTGCCCCCTCCAGGAGATAGCCCCTGTCGCTCAGACTCGTGAACCGGGCGACGTCTGCGCTTGTCACACCGCACCCGATGAGGTAGAATGGGCGCACCTTACTATGCCAATGACCTTCAACTACGTGACGTGGCTCCGCTCCCACATCGGCCACCAGAAAACCTTCCTCGTCCGCGCCTGCGGCGTCGTCGCCGATGGACAAGGGCGGCTGCTACTCCAGCGCCAGCCCGATTTTGGCTGGTGGGGACTGCCCGATAGCCTGCTGGAGCCAGGCGAACGGTTGAGCGCGTGCCTGGTGCGCGGACTGCGCCACAAAATCGGGCTGGTGGTCGAGCCGACGCGGCTGATCGGACTCTACACCTCACCCGACTTTGACCTCACCTACCCCAACGGCGACCAGGTGCAACAATTCAGCGTCTGCTTCGTCTGCCGGGTGACCGGCGGGCAATGCCCTCCTGACGCAGCCTGCTTCTCCCCCACAGCCCTGCCCGACTTGCCAGCGTGGGATCGCGCAATGATTGAGGACTATGTCACGAATGTGCCGGCGGCTTCCTTCCGACGGGGCAGTTCCGGCAGCCCAACCTCACACGAGCACATCCTGCACTTGCGGCGGTACGTGGGTCACGAGCGGTTGATCATGGTGGGCGGCGCGGGGTTGGTGCGCGACGAGGCCGACCGGGTACTCCTCATCCGCCGCAGCGACGATGGACAATGGTGCCTGCCTGCCGGCGCAATGGAGTTGGGCGAGCGCGTTGACTGGACGGTGGAGCGGGAGGTGGGTGAGGAGACCGGGTTGGTGGTCAGAGCCAAGCGGCTGGTAGGCATCTACGTCGGTGGGGCTGAATTCAGCCATACCTACCCCAACGGCGACCAGACGGCATTGGTCACTACTCTCTTCGACTGCCAGGTGATGGGCGGTGCGCTGTGCGCCGACAACGACGAGGCGCTAGAGGTGCGCTTCTTCCCACCCGACCGGTTACCCCCGCTCCTTGAATTCCACAGTATCCGCATCCGTGACGGTCTGGCGGGGCGAGAGACTGCCTTCTTCCAGTAAAGGCCTCCCCTACCGGCGCACGTTGGGTTTCCAGTAACCACGCTGCACCGTGCGGGCCTCCGTCACTGTCACGATGGCGTTTTCGTCCACGGACTTGGCGATCCCCAGCACAGCGTCCACGTTCTTGCAGGGAACGATGGCTTCGACGATGGCCACAGTACTCTCGCGCCCGCGCCCGTGGATCTCCGTCACGCCAAACCCCGCCTGTCGCAGAGCCTCCGCCAGGGCATCGCCTTTCTCGGTCGAAATGAACCGCACCTCGGTGAAACCCAGCGCCAGCCGCTGCTCCCAGGCCATCCCTACCAGGGTGCCCACGGCGAATCCGCTGCAATAGGCGAGAATGTTCCAGACATTGCCCAGATTGGCCACCACCTTGCCGATGGCGATGATGTAGACCAGCGCGCTGATAAAACCAGCCACCATGGCATAGAACTTGCGCCTCTGGACAATCATCATCGTCGAGAGCGTACTGACGGCGATGCCCAATACGCGCAGGGCAAAAATCAACACAGCTTCCAGGAATATATCCACTCGTTCACCTACCTATTTCAAGATATCATACGCTGCCAGATTATACCGCCCCACGGCCAGTTGTCAATGAAAGATTGTCGGCTCATCCGGCTTGTGTTATAATGACGCCGTGGACGACACAGCCTGGATGCGCGAGGCGCTGGCCGAGGCGGAGCGAGCGTTGGCCCACGGCGACGTGCCCATCGGCGCGGTGGCCGTGCACGGAGAGGTCATCGTCGGGTGGGGGCACAACCGCAAGGAAGCCAACGGAGACCCGACTGCCCACGCAGAGATGATTGCGCTCAGGGAAGCAGCCTGCGCGTTGGGCGGCTGGCGACTGGCGGGCGTGACGCTCTACTGCACGCTAGAACCCTGCCCGATGTGCGCGGGCGCGATGGTATCGGCCCGGCTGCCCCGGCTAGTGTACGGGGCCGACGATCCCAAGGCAGGCGCGGCAGGGTCACTGGTCGAGCTTTTGCGCGACCCGCGCTTCAACCACCAGGTGGCCGTCACCCGTGGCGTGCTGGCAAAAGAGGCCCAGGCACTGCTGGAGCGGTTTTTCGCCGGTCTGCGGAATAGTCAACTAACTGCAAATTCAGTGAGACTAGAACTCGACAAAAACGACCCTGCGAGTGAGATAAGATGAAACTACATTCCATTCGTCTATACCTGGATCCAGATCCCGGCGGTGTTTACACGGTTACCAGTCCCGACGTGCCGGGTCTGGTAACCGAGGGGCGCACGCCGAGCGAGATATTGAGCAACGTCCAAGAGGCGTTGGATGCACTGATGGATGCCTGGGGAGAGTTGGAAATGAATGTTCCCCCAGCCCTGCGTCCTGTGCTGGCCGACCGCCCCCAGACGGTTGAGATGCTAGTGGCTGCCTGATGCGGTACCGTAAAGTTGCCAAAAGGCTGCGCCGACTCGGATGTCGAGAACTTCGCGGGGGGAAGGGCAGCCATCGTGTCTGGCACAACCCAGCTACAGGGAAAGTGACCGCTATCCCGGACTGGGGTTCCAAGGATCTGGTGCCCGGCACTGTGAGGGCTGTCATCCGCGAGTTGGGCATCAGCCGGGCAGAGTTCGGTCCCATCAAGTAATCCCTGTCAAAACGACCAGACTGTACCAGTTCTGGAAGGGTGCCGGAGTGGACGATCGGGACGGTCTCGAAAACCGTTGTGGTCTTTACGGCCACCGTGGGTTCGAATCCCACCCCTTCCG
>JAUXFI010000016.1 GCA_030620125.1 Anaerolineae bacterium | reverse complement strand
GCGATGTCGGCCGTCTTGGTGTATATCCCACCGCCCGCCTTGGCCAGCAGGGCCAGTGCCGACGCGCCGAAACTAAATCCGAGGACGATCTCGGGATCGCCGGTCAAGAGATAAACCACGCTCATCCCGATGATAGCCAGACCCACCATTGCCAGGCCCATCACCGCCCCGGCGCGGAAGGCCACCTTGAAAGCCCAGTTGATGCTCTCACCGGCCGCCGTCGCGCTCCGCACGTTGGCAGCCACGGCGACGGACATGCCCATGTACCCGGCGATGGCAGAGCACACCGCGCCGCCCACGAACGCCAGAGCCATCACGCCCCCCCGCAACGGATCGACGTTCGCAGCTCCCGTGCCCAACTGCTCAATGTCAAAGCTGAACACAATGGCAATGATGACACCCAACCCTGCCGCAACGAGGGTCAGAGCCAGGTAGAGCCTGCGCAGATAAGTCGTCGCCCCCTCGCGGATCCAGGACGCGACCTCCTGAGCCTCCTCAGTCCCGGCGTCTTGCCGGTAGACCCAACGGTACAGCCAGGCCGCCACCGCGACAGAAACGACACCCGCAAAGATAGCGATGAAAACCCAGGCTTGAGATATTGACATCGTTGTTTCTCCCAGTGTGCTGTGATACATAAAACGCAATCATAAAACGTAATGCGTAAAACGTAACCATCACGCGACACATCTTACGTTTTACGTTTTACGTTTTACGTTTCACGGTTCTATATATTGACAGAGCGCCACCAGCGGTAATGCTTGGCGCGCAATTCCTCCTGCGGCGGCAGAGGGAAATAGAGCAGTCGTTTCCCATTCCCAACAAAGATGCCGTTCTTTATCGTGCGGTACGGAAACGAGGCCGAATGAACGCGGTCAACCATCTTGGCATGGACGACCTTGGTTCTCAGGTCCAGCAGACATTGGCGCAGATGGTTTATGTTGGAATAAGGCAAATCTCGCACAGCGCCGCGTTCAGGGTCCTCGGCCAGTTCCCCCAGCCGCAGCTCTACGAAACAGACAGTTGGCAGGGAAAGAAGACTGGTCGGGCTCTTGACAATGAGTTCGTAAAACCTGCGGGGACCCAGCGTGCTGACGACGAGAGGATGCACTGGCGCGATCTCCTGATAGAGATGTAATCCCGCCGTGTCTTTGGGGAACTCTTTGCTCGACTCCAGACCTAACACCCGCCCATCCTGGGTCACGAGGTAGAGTTTCTGGATGACGTCCAGGGGAACATGCTCCAGCACGCGATAGACGGAGATGTAGATCGAGCGCTTGGGACTGCCATCCTCGTGAGGCACACAACGCCGGATGCCCTCCTCGACCCGGAAACGATCGTGCCTGAAATCTGGATCAATCTCAAAAAAGACGGCCTGCCCGCGCGACTTTTTCGTACTGCCAACCGCATAATAGACCCCGAACTCTTCAGGGGTCAACATCGAGGCGATCAGCGCTTCGGGCATCATGGACAAATACAAGTGGATAGCCATAACAATTCCCTCCCTCCTGATCACGTCTTACGTTTTACGCATTACGCATTATGCTTCACATCTCACTTCGTCGTCTCGACTCGCTGCCAGAGAACACCCAGAGGACGACGGAGCAGCCGCACGTTGATGAATACGAGCAGCCATAGGTGTAGCCGGGCAGGGAAGAGAAGCAACGTCCAGAGGAACTCGCGCCGGTTGCGAGGGTAACGCAGAGCCAGCCACGTGCCGTTGAGCACCTCCAGCCAGGCCGAACGCATACGCAACGGCGATTTGCGTACATAGTCCTGGGCATAACCTCCGGCAGAGCGGACCTTTTGTCGCAGCCAGTCCCGGTAGGTGGTGGGATACTTGACAAAGACACGCGCCTGGTCCGCGTAACGAATGCGGCAGCCCTGGCGGGCGATGAGGTGCGAGATCACAGCATCCTCCGCCAGCGCGTCTTCAGGTACGCGCTCAATCAGCGCCTGGCGGAAGGCAAAGAGATAACCGGAACAAACCAGGAACTGCCCATCCCGGTCACGGGCCAGCCGAGTCTGGTGGGCGCCGGCGTCGGTCAGCAGGTGCGACCAGTAACCCAGCACCGTGTCTCGTGGCCTGACGCTGACGGGACACCCACTCACCGCCCCCACCTGCGGATCTTTGAAAGGGGCCAGCAGCGGAGCCAGCGCGTCCTCGGCAACGACCACGTCCCCATCGCTCAACACCACGATGTCACCCCGCGTCGCCTTCAGCCCGACGTTTAGCGCGGCTGGCTTGCCCCGCTGAGGATCGGTCACGCGGCGCACGGCCGGATAGTGGGCGGCGTAATCGTCCACCACAGCCATCGTTCCGGGGTCAGGGCAGACGACCAGTATCTCAGCCCCTTCAGGCAATTGAGGAAGAAATGCATCAATAGCCTGGCCCACGGTTTCCACTTCGCGGAAAGCGGTGATGAGCACACTGACCATTGTCAGTACTTTTTCACAACAGCCCGGTAAACCGCCGGTTGGCGACACTGTAGAACCTGCGTCTCCTCCCGCACCTTGCGCACCTCGTCCAGGTCAATGGTCGCCACAGCGTACCCCTCGGCGGCCTCGTCCGCACTGGCGTAGACCTTGCCACGCGGGCCGACGATGGCGCTCTGGCCAAAGAAAGTGTACGAAGGCTCTTCGCCCACCCGGTTGGCGGCGGCCACAAAGGCCGCGTTCTCGTAGGCTCGCGCCAGCAGATAGGCCCGCCACTCATCGGCGTACGGCTGCTCCCAGTTGGCGCATACCAGCAACAACTCTGCCCCTTCCAGCACCAGACCTCGCGCCACCTCCGGGAAAGCCAGATCCCACCCAATCATCAACCCAACGTTGCCAAACGCGGTCTCGAACACGTTGAACCGATACCCAGGCCGAAAGGCAATACGCTCTTCTCCCCGCAAGTGCACCTTGTGATACCGGCCGACGAGGTCGCCATCGGGGCCGACCAGAATGGCAGTGTTGTAAATGATGCTCTCGACTTTTCCCTTGGTCACCATTCCAAAAGCGACGTACACGCCCAACTCACCCGCTCGCTGAGCGATGAGGTTGACCGTTGAACCAGGAACGCGCTGGGCCAGCAGGGGGAAATGAGGCCCGATTTCGTACCCCGTCGTGATCAATTCCGGGAAAACGATCAAATCCACCGGCTGCTCGGTCGCGATGCGAGCGATAAACTCGCTCATCTTGACCAGGTTATCTTCCATCTGGCCCAACCCGGGCTCCATCTGTACCGTCGCGATAGTGATCTCGCGCATTCTCAACTCCTTTTTACCAATTCACCAACCTACGGTATCATCTCAATAAACTGGGGAGCGGGGGGCTTGCGGGCGGCTTTGCCGCCCGCAAACCCCCCATCTTCCTACTTATTGAGCAGATACAACCTACGAACCCCGCCGCAGTCGATCGAGGACAGCGGCCAGTTCCGGCGGCAACGGGGCTTTGAACTCTACCTCCTCCCCCGTGGCAGGGTGCGTAAACCGAAGCCGCGAGGCGTGGAGGAAATGGCGGGATCGGAGCAGCCGCTGGCGGCGGTGGCCGTAAACCGTATCCCCCACGATCGGATAGCCCAGCCAGGCCAGGTGCACGCGCACCTGGTGCGTGCGACCGGTGCGGGGGCGCACCTCCAGCAGCGTATAGTCGGCAAAGTACTCGCTGGCGCGGTACATCGTGTGCGCCTCCCGCCCGCTCCGCACCACAGCCATCTTCTTGCGTTGCCGCTTGTCGCGTCCCACAGGCGCTTCGACGACCCCCTCCCGGGGCTGCACCTGGTCCTCGACCAGCGCCAGGTAAGTCTTGACGACCTGCCGATGCTTGAACTGTCGCTGGAGCGCGGCGTGGGTAGGCTCATCTTTGGCAATAATGATCAGGCCAGAGGTATCTTTGTCCAGCCGGTGGACTATCCCGGCCCGGTCCGCCCCGCCCACTTCGGCGATCTGTGGACAATGGGCCAGCACTGCGTTGACCAGTGTGCCGCTGGCATGCCCCAGGGCCGGATGCACGACCATCCCCGCCGGCTTGTTCACCACCAGCAGAGTGTCATCCTCGTAGATGACGTCGAGGGGAATATCCTCCGCCACAACCGGTTCGGGCACCTCGGCGGGGACGCGCACGACAATATCATCGCCCACCTGCACGCGATAGCTAGGCTTGCTGGGACGCCCGCCGACAGTGACCTCGCCAGCCTTGATCAACCGCTGGGCCGTCGCCCGGCTCAGATCCGGCACGTGAGCAGCAATGACCTTGTCCAGCCGCTCTCCGCCGAGTTCGATGGCGAAGGAGACAATCCGCTCCTCCCTCTCCTCAACCATCCTCAACCACCTGCTGCCCGTCCCGCTCGCGCATCTCCTCCCGCAGCATCAGCAGCGCCAATATCGTCACGCCAGCGACAATCGAGGCGTCGGCCAGGTTAAAGATCGGCCAGTCGCGCAGTGGCCAAAAGCTGAGGTCAATAAAGTCCACCACGAACCCCTGGCGCAGCCGGTCCACCAGATTGTTGCCGATAGCGCCGCCAAGTTGGAGGCCCAGCGCCACCCGCATCAGCAACTGTCCATCCGGAAGGTGATGATAGTAGAGCACGATCACCACGATGACGACCACAGCGACGAGGATAAGAAACCCACCCCATTGGGGAAACAGCCCAAAGGCCGCTCCCGTGTTTGTGGTGTAGGTGATACGAACAACAGGGGCCAGCCAGGGCACTATGTCCCACGACTGGCCCACTTTCAGCCACGTCGTCACGAGGTGCTTGCTGATTTGGTCAACGAGCAAGACCAATACCGCCATGGCTGGCAAGATCAGAGCGTCTAGCTTTCGTCGCTTCAACGAGAGACCGTCCGTGTCCCACCGTGCTCTTTGCGCGCCTGGCAATCCAGGCAACACCTCGCCTGGGGCAACGCCTCCAGACGTGCACGGTCAATCCTGGCGCCGCAGGCTTCGCAGAGACCGTAGGTTCCCTTTTCAAACTTGGCCAAAGCCCGATCCATCTCCTCCAGCGAAGCCTCGACTTTGCGCTTGAGCGCCACACCTACAGCCTGCTCAAAAGCCTCGGTGGCATCGTCGGCCATGTGGTTGCTATAGCCGACGCTTTCGTACTCGGCAGTCTCGAGTCGCTGCAACTGCTCCCGCAGTTCCCCTTGTTCTTCCAGCAATTCCCGCTTGGCTCTCTCATACGAAAAAGGCATCTGTCTTCCTCCCAACCCCGCCGCCTCAAGTGCACCATTATTCTACCCCACTCAGCCCGAATTGGCAAGAATGAGTAACCCTTGCGATAACTGTTCAGGCTACCCTCCCGCAGATTACGAGTTGAAAACCCATCCCAACCTGCTGGAGGGTGACCGAGGGCTCACGCCTTGCGGACCCCCAGGCTGAGAGGGTGACCACTCACGTGATCCTCGCCCACGGTAACCCCTTCCTCCGGTAGCCCGGCCCGCAGCTCCACACTCAGAGTCTCTGCCGCGATAAAGTCCCGCCACGCCTCGACCGCCCCGGCCAACTCCCCGTCGGCCTGGTAGGTGGTGACGATGCGGTCATCCAGGTTAAAGCCCGCCTCCTTGCGCAGGCTCTGCACACGACGAACCACCTCGCGGGCCAACCCCTCGGCGAGCAACTCGGACGTTATGACAATGTCCACGGCAACGGTCACGCCCCGCTCGGACGCCACCGCCAGCCCCTCACGGGGATCCTCACGCACCAGCACCTCCTCGGGATCTAGCTCTATCTCCTCTCCCTCTGCCCCTTCGGCCTCGCTCAAGGCAAGCTCCAGCCGCAGCGGGAGCTTGGCCTGCAGCCGCCGTACTGCCGCTGCAGGGTCCAGTGCCGCCAATGCAGCACGCACCGCTGGGAACTGCTTCCCGAAGCGCGGGCCGAGAACCTTGTTGTCTGGCAAGAGGCGATAGGTCACCAAATCGGCCGCGTCCTCCACGAACTCTACCCGTTTCACGTTCAACTCATCCTGCACCAGCGCCACCAGTTTACCGTCCAGGCCATCGGCTCCCGACTCCACGTGAACCAACGCACAGGCCAGAGGCTGGCGTAGCTTGACGTTGCGGCTGTTGCGGGCAGAGTGGCCCAGCGCGACGACCTGCCGGGCCAGCGCCATCCGCGCCAGAAGATCCTCGTCCATCGCCGCAGGGGCAGCCTGAGGCCAGAGCGTGTGGTGGACGCTCTCCGGCGCGTCTGGGTCCGCAGAGCGCACCAGGTTCTGGTACATGGCCTCGGTCACGAAGGGAGTGAAGGGAGCCAGAAGCCGGCAAAGCACCGTCAGAACGCGATACAGCGTGGCATAGGCCGCGTTCTTGTCCGCGTCGTGCACACTCTTCCAGAACCGGCGGCGACTGCGGCGCACGTACCAATTGGTCAAGTCGCCCAGGAAAGGCTCCACAATCAACGTAGCCCCGTAGGCATCATAGTTGTCGAGCCGGTCGGTGACCTGGGCAACCACTTTGTTCAGGCGGGCCAGAATCCACCGGTCCAGTAAACTGGTAGATTGGTGGTCCGTCTCCACATCTACCAATGTACCAGTTTCCCAATTTACCAGTTTAGGCTCCCACCCGTCAATATTGGCATACGTCACAAAGAACGAATACACATTCCACAGCGGGATCAGGAACTGTCGCCGCACCTCGTCCGCCCGGCCGTAGCCAAAGGTCAAGTTATTCTCCGGCTTGTGGCGGCAGTAGAGCCAGCGCATCACGTCCACCCCCATCCGGTCAGCGGCCTCGTTGAACTCACTGGCGTTGCCCCACGACTTGTGCATCCCCCGCCCATCCTCGGCCAAGAGCGTGGCATAGGAGAAGCAATTCTCGAAGGGCGGGGTGTTCTCCAGCACCGTCGCCATCGCCAGGAGGCTGTAGAACCAGTTGCGGAACTGGCCAGGGAAGGACTCGCTGATCCAGTCGGCCGGGTACCACTGTCGCCAGTATTCCGGGTTGGTCCGGTACTGGAGCGTGCTAAAGCTGACTATCCCTGCGTCCAGCCAGGGATTGCCCACGTCGGGGATGCGGCTCACCTCCGCGCCGCACTTTGGACAGGCGACACGTACCGCGTCAATCCAGGGCTTGTGGGGGGTGTGCCCCTCGAACTCCTCCCAGCCCACCACCGCCCGCTCCTCCAGCTCGTGTTCGTCGCCGATGACCTCAAAGTGACCGCACTCCTCGCACTCCCAGATGGGCAGCGCTAGTCCCCAGTAGCGCTTCTTGCTGATCATCCAGTCGTGCATATTGCGCAGCCAGTCCAGTTCGCGCTCCATCCCGAAGGAGGGAATCCAGCGGATCTGCTTGGTGACCTCGATCATATCGTGGCGCAGTTCATCCATCGAGATGAACCACTCGTCCACCAGCCGGAAGACCAACTCGGTGCCGCAGCGCCAGCAGACGGGATAACGGTGGGTATAGCCCTCGACCTTGTAGAGCAGCCCCTTCTCCCGCAGATTCTCAAAGACACGAGGGGCGCTCTCCGAGACGTGGGTACCGGTGAGAGGGCCAAAGCCCTCCAGGAAGACCCCCTCCTCGTCCAGCGGGGCGATGGCGGGGATGTCGTGTTCCTGGCTTAGCTGAAAGTCCTCCGCGCCGCACCCCGGGGCCATGTGGACGATGCCGGTTCCCTCCGCCTCCCCCACCTCGTTCCATAGAATCACCCGGTGGGCCTGGGGACCGCCAGCGGCCTGCTGTGCCTCCAATTCGTCGAAGGGGCCGTCGTAGGTCCAGCCCTCCAGCGCCGTCCCCTTCATCTCCTCCAGTACCTGGTAGTCACCCTGCAGGAAAGGAAGCGTCCCTTTGGAGAGATAAAAGACCTCATCCCCCTGTCGCACCTTTACGTAGGTCAACTCCGGCCCCACCGCCGCCGCCACGTTGCTGGTCAGAGTCCAGGGAGTGGTGGTCCAGACCAGCAGGCTCTCCCCCGGCCGGTCCCGCAACGGGAAGCGCAGCGTCACGCCGGGGTGGGTTATCTCCCGGTACCCCTCGGTGACGATTTCGTGCTGGCTGATACCAGTGGCGCAGCGGGGACACCAGGGCATCACGTCACGGCCCTTGTAGAGCCAGCCTCGCTCCCAGCAGCGCTTGAGCATCGTCCAGATCATGTAGTTGTTCTCGGTGGAGAAGGTAAAGTAGGAGCCGCCCAGTTCCGCCAGCCCCAGCCGGCCGACGATCCCCTCGACCGTGTCGGTCACCGGGCCATCCGGCCCCTGGACAGTGATGACCTCCTCCGGGTTCTGCGCCAGCCTCTCGGCCAAGTCACGCAAGACATCCGGGTCGTTCCAATCCATCCAGTATCCCAGGCGCATGGACTGCTCGGTCTGCACTGCGGCATAGCGCAGCACCCGCTCCTTGCACCTGCGCACGAACCCGGCGATGCCGTATTCCTCAATGTCCCGCTTGGAGCGAAAGCCCAGCTCCTCCTCCACCTCGACCTCGACCCAGAGGCCCTGGCAGTCAAAGCCATTCTGCCAGCGCTGGTCGAAGCCGCACATGGCCTTATAGCGTTGGTAGAGGTCCTTGTAGGTGCGCCCCCAGCCGTGATGGACGGCCATCGGGTTGTTGGCTGTGATCGGCCCGTCAATGAAGGACCAACGGGGAGCATCCTTACGCAACTGAACCAGTTCCTGGAAAGCCCGAGTTTCTTCCCAGAAAGTCAGAATCTCGTGCTCTTGAGCGACAAAATCAACCCGGTTGGATACCGATTTGAACATCATCTCCTCCTTCTTTTTCCGCCACGACAAAAATGCGGTGTGACTTGGTCGTGAACTCGCTCCCGTCATAGCCACCGTAGTAAACGATAGGTATCAAGCCGGCCCGGCGCAGCATGCCGTCCAGTTCAGTGGCTGTGTAGAGCCGCCTGTGGTGTGTCCGTTCGGTCCACTCGCCATCAGGGCCAACGGGATGGTATGGCGGCCGTAGCCGCAGCAAAGATCCAATATGCGGGCCGGCGGGACGATCCGTGCCATAAGCACCGCCGCCTCTGCCTGCTGCCGGTCGCGCTCCCGATCCGGAGCGGCCAGTTGCTGATACAGTTCCAAGTACAGATCGTCGAAATAGGTCTCCCACCAGGCCACGCTTGCATCTCCTAGCGACCAAATAGAACGGAGCCCCCCCCACATTGACAATCTATGACCAGGCCGGTATAATTCCTGTGGAGGTGTGCCATGCGCGTGCGAACAAGAGCGATCCGAGAAGGACGAGCCCTCTATCTGCTTGAAGACGTAGCCCTCCCGGAAGGCCAACCACTCATCGTCACCATCGAAATACCCGTCGTGGACGAGGACGGCGACCTGCTGGACGAAGCCGGCATCCCCATCCAGGAGACACTGGCCGACGTGCTCGGCTTCGACCCGGAGGACGAAGAAAGACTGTGGGCCGAAGGCGAGCGCCAACGGCAGGCGCTGCTGGCGATGGCTATGTCCAGCACCGCTGCCAGTGGCCTCACGGACGTGTCAGAACGCCACGACTACTACATCTACGTCGAGCCTCACGAACGACAACGCACGAGCAAGAAATGATGAACCGACAGCAACGAGTCTTCGTTGACACCGGCGCGTTCTACGCCATCAAAGATCTGGATGATGCTCATCACCGGGAAGCAATAGACTTTCTCACCAACTTCACCGGCCGGTTCATCACCACTAACTTTATCGTGGATGAGACTATCACGCTGGCGCTACATAAACTTGGCTACAAGGCAGCCCGCGAACTGGGCGAAGATCTATGGACACAAAAGTACGCCCACGTCATCCACGTCTCCAAAGCCGACCAGCGCGCCGCCTGGGAACTCTTCAAAAAACACGACGACAAGGAATTCAGCTTCACCGACTGCACCAGTTTCGCCGTCATGGAACGGCTGGGCTTGCTCTACGCCTTCGCCTTCGATGAGCACTTTGAGCAGACAGGCCAGTTCATCCGCGTCCCTGCCCCCTAACCCCCTGCCGCCGCCAGTTCCACCACCAACCGCTTGTTGATGCGCCCCTTGCTCTTATAGTCCACGATCCGCAGAGGCCCGACCTCGGCGGTGTTGGCCACGTGCGTCCCGCCGTCGGCCTGCACGTCCAATCCTTCGATTTCTACCACCCGTACCTCGGTAATGTGGGGCGGCAGCAGGTTGATCTTGGTACGGATGAGATCCGGTATCTGGAACGCCTCCTCGCGGGGCAAGATACACACGCGAACCGGGCGAGCTGCGGCGACTTCAGCGTTGATCTTTTCCTCAATCTCGCTGACCAGCTCCCGCTGCATACGCTCGAACTCGAAATCCATCCGCCCCCGCAATGACTCCATCTTGCCGCCGGTCACCGATGCGCCATAGTCCCGCCAGATCACGCCGCAGAGGATGTGCATCGCCGTGTGGGTGCGCATCAGCGCGTAGCGGTGTTCCCAGTCCAGGAAACCTACCACCGGCGTCCCCTCGGGCGGAGGTTCCCGGTCCAGAAAGTGAACCACCCGGCCCTCCTTCCGCCCCACCTTGCGCACCTCCCAGCGCTCTTCCCCGGCCTCCAGATGGCCTGCGTCGCAAGGCTGCCCGCCTCCGCCGGGGTAGAAGGCGGTGCGGTCCAGCACCACGCCGTCGCCAACAACCCCGGTCACGAGGGCTTCGAACTCGCGCTCATAGCTGTCTGTCTGAAAGAGCAACTCTGTCATTTCGCCTCCACGTTGTACCTTCTCCCCTCCTAAACAAAAAGACTCTCGTCCAAAGGGACGAGAGTCTCACTCCCGTGGTACCACCCTTCTTGCCTCGCCGTTGCGGGGCCTCTTGTCCGGCGACCAACATCGCCGCATCCTGCTAACGGGGGAAAAGCCCGGCTGAGTCTACTGTGTTAATAGATTGGGAAACTGGCAACTTGAAAAACTGGTCGCCAGCCTACCAATTTACCAATCTACTAACCTTTCGGTCAGCGGCTCCGGAGGGATTTTCAGCACGGCTCCCGCGCCCGGCTCTCACCTCGACCGGACTCTCTGGACCGGTACCCCGCGCCTACTCGTCTCCATCATCGCCTTTACGATTGCCATTATGCCACAAAACGATTCTCCTGTCAAATCACCCCGTCAATCCCGCCGCCCCGCTCATTCGTCTGACGCAATCGCTCGCGGCCTCCCATAGAGGGGGCAACCCCAGCCGCGCCCCATCCCGCCGCACCCGCACACCCTGCGCCATTTGCCAGGCCCACCACGCCGCGATGGCCGTTACGCTGGCAAAAGCGAGCAAGATCGCCATCCACACCCGCGAGGGAAAAAACAACTCGATCAGCAACAGCAAGAATTGACATCTCCGGCAGACAGTGCTAAAATCACTGCATTAGCCTATGAGGAGCAACCCAGTGACCAACCCTCTCAATGCCTGGCGTCGCCTGTTCAGGCATAAAGAAAAAGCGACCAAAGAACCGGCCACCGAGCCTGCGCCTTCAGCAGGCCCTCCAGCAGACGAGGCAGTCATCCCCGAAGCCAGCATCTACCTCGAGCAGATCCGCCGCAAGATGGAACGACTGGCCGAGGGTTTTGCCGCCGGCGTGATCAACCCCACGCAATTCAAGGAACTCTACGCCCACTACCAGCGAGAGCGTGGAGTGGTGGAAGCAGCTCTGGAGGAAACCCCAGAGGCCGCAGCCTGGCGGGCGGCAGTTGCCAAGGGAGAAAGTGGGGTCATCCGTCGCCGCCACGCTGCCCACATCCTGGGGTATGTGATCTATCTCAACGCCAACGGCGCTACCATCCGCACCGTCGGCGAGCACCAGGCGGATGCCCAGCAACTGGCCTCAATGCTCGATCGTCTCCGCTCCGACACTGGGGGGCCACCCGAACAACAGATACACAGCATGGAGATTGAGGATGGTCACTGGGTGGGCTTCGTTCCGAGCCAGTACACTACGTTGATGGTGATCTTCTCCGTAGAGCCAGCCCGCGTCCAACTCAATGCGCTGCACGACCTCCAGGCGCACTTTGAACGCGCCAACCGGCAACAACTTGCCCGAGGTATCATCAACTCTGAGCGGTTGGTCTTCCCCCACGCAGTCGTGTTCGAGTAACGGGGAACAGGCCGGACTCACACGCGGTTCACAACGCATCGCCCAGCAGCACCCCCAGAAACCCCAGAAGCAGACCGACGTGCAAGAGGAGATTCGTGCGGGCCAACCACCCGACGACGGGCCAGGCGGGAAGCAGTTGGAGCACAAAGTTGAGCACCACCAGGCCGATGGCGACGATGAGAGGCAGCCCCGGCATACGAGCCAGAAAATCACTTAATCGCTTCAGCCATTCACTGCCCATTGCACCTCCAAATTAGCCATTAGCCGCCAGCAGTCAGCGGCATGCGTGGAAGCGGCCTACCAGCGCACGTGGCATGCGCCCGGTGATGCGCGTCCCCGTCGCCGTGTGCTCCTCCTGCTCGACAAGTCCCTGCTGGTGGAACAGATGTACCAACTCCCCCAGTTCGTAGGGAATGAGCACGTCGAGCCAGGCCATCTGCACCTCTAGCACACCTTCGACGCAGGCCAGCAGCGATTCCAGCCCCTCTCCGGTGAGGGCTAAAATCGCAACGCTGTTGGGGAACTCTTTCGCCAGAGACAAGACAGCGTCGGGCATAGGCAGACGGTCAATCTTGTTCAGCGCGCTGACGACGGGCTTGCCGGCAGCGCCGATCTCTTCCAGCGTCCCACGCACAGCCTCGGCCTGACGTTTCACCTGTGGGTGCGTGACGTCCAGCACGTGCAACAACAAATCAGCCTCCACCACCTCCTCCAGCGTGGCGCGGAAAGCGGCCACCAACTGGGTGGGGAGTTTCTGGATAAAGCCGACAGTATCGGTAAAGAGGGCCACGCCTCCGCCGGGCAACTTGACACGACGAGTGGTCGGGTCGAGCGTGGCGAATAATTGGTCAGCCACTAGCACCCCGGCGTCGGAGAGAGCGTTGAGCAGCGTGGACTTGCCGGCATTGGTGTAGCCGACGATGGCGACGGTCGGCGTGCCAACTTTGCGCCGCCGCGCCCGGTGGCGTCCCCGGTGGGCGCGCACACCTTCCAACTCGCGCTTGAGCTGGGCGATGCGCTGCCCGATCACCCGCCGGTCGGTCTCCAACTGCGTCTCGCCAGGCCCGCGCACGCCGACGCCT
Source organism: Anaerolineae bacterium (assembly GCA_030620125.1). The sequence goes on along the minus strand of JAUXFI010000016.1, from coordinate 3,491 downwards.
CCCGTCGCGCCCCCGGCCCGCCCACCGGCCTGCCGCGCCAGGTGGGTCCAGGCGCGGGTGAGGCGCGGCAACCGGTACTCGTACTGTGCCAACTCCACCTGCAACGCCCCCTCGCGAGTGCGGGCGTGCTGGGCAAAGATGTCGAGGATCAAAGCGGTGCGGTCGAGCAGCTTGACGCCGTCGCCCAGCATCTTTTCCAGCTCCCGCTGGTGGCGCGGGCTGAGTTCGTCGTCGAAGATGACCACGTCGGCGGCGGTCTCCGCCACCTGCCCAACCACCTCCTGAGCTTTTCCTGGACCGATGAAGGTAGCCGGATGAGGACGCCCGAGGCGCTGCACGGCCTGTCCCACCACCCCGAGACCGGCCGTGTGGGCCAGTTGCGCCAGCTCGGCCAGCGATTGCTCGACCGGCCAATGTCCATCGGACGAGCGGACTGCCGGTCTCTTCAGTTCAACCCCCACCAGGAACGCCCGTTCTTGTGGGGGACCAGTCGGTTCAGATGGTCTCGTGATCGTTCGCTCCCTCCTGCCGGAAATATGTCACAGTCTCCGCCCGTTTCTCCTGCCCAGCCGTCTCCTGGTACAATTATACGGCTTTTCTCCCGTTTCACAACCTCGGCAGTCTAGTCACAAACCTCCCCGAAAGCTTCCAGTCACACTTGCCAGCGTGTCTCTGCAGCCTTCGGGAAGGTCAAGCGCCATCACCGGTAATAACCCGACTCCCAACTATCGAGTTGCGTGGCGGTACCGCTCGCCAGCCGCCAGCCATCGGGCGCGCGGACTACCGTCCACGCCACGTCCCACAGCGTGACGATGACGCGACCATCCACGTTGTCGTAGGCATGCACCAGGGCGGCGACGGTGGCGGTGTCCTCGCTGCGGTCGAGTTCGTGCACCGTGCCGGCCTCCGCCGCGACGGTGGTGATGAAGCCGACTGCCCACGTCTCGTAGGGCTGGGCGGCCCGGGCGGAACTGCTCAACAGGCCATAAGCGCCGGGCATGTCGCGGTCGTCTACTGCCAGGTAGAAGGAGATGACGACGTGCTCCGGCGTGTCAGTGTGATAAGCGTGCGGGCGATCCAGGTAGAACCAGGCGTACCGCTCCCAGGTCCAGGCATAGTTGGCCCCATCCCAGGTGTGGACTGCCTCCCACACCAGGTCGCTGCCCGCGTCGTAACGGACCACTACCTCATCGGCCAGGTCACCGTCCGTGTTCTCCAACCGCACGCCGGCCTTGCCTTCGAATGGCGCCAACAGCGCGTAGGCCGTCCCGTTCCAGACAAAGATGTGGAGCAAATCAATGCTGGTCTCCGCGTGGCCCCAGACAAGGATTTCGACCCGACCATCGGCGTTGACGTCACGCACATCCAGCTCGCAGGTGGAATGCTCGCCCAGGCCGTAATCTTTCTTTCCTGGTTCCTTCTCCAGAGGTCTCAGGTCATACCAGGTGTCACCGTCCAGGACGAAGGCCGTCAGTTGGGGCGGCTCGCCGGGTCGCAGGTACAGCCCCACCCACTCCGGCACCCCGTCGCCGTCGGTATCCTCCCAGCGCAGGCACAGCGGCTCAATGCCCATTTCCGCCAGCCGGGCCCGCCCCTTGGCAAGGATAACAGAGACAGTGGCGGGGTCAATGGTCGGGGCGGGGAGCGGTGTGGGAGTGGGAGGAGGTGTGGGGGTGTGGGAGGGGAGAGGAGTAGGGAGGAGTGTGGGGGTAGGCGTGTGTGTGGGAATGGGGGTGGGCAAAGGCGTGGGAGCGGGGAGGCAGGAGGTGAGAGGCAGGAGGCAAAAGGCAAGAAGCAGGAGGCAGAGAAATAGTAGCCTGGTAGATTGGTAAATTGGTAAATTGGTAGGTTGGTGTCTGTTCATCTGGCAACTCACTACTTCCCGATCCCCAAATCCGAAATCTCCAAATCCCATCACGGCAACCCCAGCAGGTTCATTTCTCGCGGGTACTCGACGACGAAATCAAAGCGCACGACCTGCTTCTCGCCCGATGCCAGCTCGAGTTCCCAATCCAGCAGGTTGAGCTCCGTCTGCTCCGCCGGTTTAGGCTCGGCAGACTCCAGCTTCACCTTGATGCCCTCGTGACGCGGCACGGAAATCTGGTCGTGCAGCGTGACCTTTGCCTCGGTAGACAGCAGGTTCTCCAGCGTGATCTCGTAGCCATAGCGCACCACGCCGCGTGCGCCCCAGACAGAGGATGAGCGCCCAGTCTTCCTCGGTCAGCATCAAAGTCAATATTCCAGGCCGCTGGCCCAGAGCAAGCCTTTGACCCGCCTCACCAGTGTTTTCGCCCCAATCGGCTTACTCAGAAATTCGACCGCGCCAACCTCGTAACCACTCAACTGCTCCTCGACACGGTCCTGCAAAAGACGAGACCTGTGTACCGAAGAGGTGCCGTCCACTCGTCCCTTGCCGGAGAGTATGAGCACTGGTATGCGAGCCGTATCTGGATCACGTTGCAAGCGACGACAAACCTCGTAGCCGTCCATAATGGGCATCACGATATCCAAGATGATGAGGTCGGGCTTCTCCTCCCGCGCCTTTCGTAACCCGACCAATCCATTCAGGGCGATGATAGCATCGAAGCCTGCCTTTTGCAAGATCCGTTGGAGCACCTTCACGGTGCGCTCGCGGTCGTCAATGACGAGGATGAGTGTTTTGCGACCCATCGTCCACCCCCTTCGTTTCCATCAGACGCCATCCCCATTCAGCACTCGGCACACAACCTGCCGCCCCGTTCTCGGCTATGGAGCATCCTCCGCCTCCTGCGCCTCTTGAGCCGGCAGGTAGATGCGGAAGGTCGTGCCTTGCCCCACCCTCGTCTCCACCCCGATGTGACCTCCGTGCTGCTTGACGATGCCATGCACCTGCGCCAGCCCCAGCCCCGTCCCCTGCCCCACAGGCTTGGTGGTGAAGAAGGGCTCAAAGAGATGGGGCACCACATCGGATGACATGCCGGTACCCGTGTCCGACATCGCCAGGCAGACCCATTCCCCCGCAGCCATCCCCGCTACCGGAGGCTCCTCGCCTGGCCTCACCTTCACTCTCGTCAGAGCGAGGCGCAGTTCCCCCCCCTCCGGCATGGCGTCCCGCGCGTTGGTCGCCAGATTCACCAGCACCTGCCGGATCCGGGCAGGGTCAGCTTTCACTATGTACTCGTCGTGTCCCACCTTTAGCAAGAAACGGATAGCCTTTGGCAAGGTCCGACGCAAAATGTCAAGGTCCTCTTGGACGAGGGCCATCACATCCACGAGGCTGGTCTCCATCGGGGAGCGGCGGCTAAAGTCCAGGATCTGTCGCACCAGTTGAGCAGCATCCCGCGCCTCCTCAATGATGCACTCCAGGTCCGGCGCCAGGTCTTGCGGCAGGGAGGGCTCATCCACGAGCATCTCGGCGTAGAGAACGATGGTCATCAGGACATTATCAAAGTCGTGGGCGATGCCTCCCGCCAGTTGTCCGAGCGCCGCCAGGCGGTCTTGCTGCCGCATCT